>JANQEH010000191.1 GCA_028278455.1 bacterium | reverse complement strand
ATCTTTTTATTTTCTGTCCCGGAAACTGAAAGTTTCCAAATATTTCCGTTTCGGCTTTTATCGTCATAAGCTATGTGCTTTAAATCGGGAGAAAGTGAGGGATGGTGGCCTCTTCCGGGCGTCAGCTGCCTGGAGCCACCACCGGCAGCAGATACTATCCTGATCATCGGAACATCCGCCATCGCATCTCCATAAACAATAAAAGAGCCGTCATTGGACCAGACTGGATAATATCCGTCTGATGCGATCTTTCTAAATGCAGTCTGTTTTTCCTGTGTTTGAGCTGAAAACGGAATAAATACCAATAAAACAAATATCAGTATTTTATAGATTCGAATATTCATTTCTTCCCCTTGTAGTTGTGTTATTTTATTATACTCTTTTTTATATCATTTATAACGCTGGCATCTACCCAGTAAATATCTCCATATCCCGTTTTCATGCTTGAGAAAAACATATATCTGCCGTCCCGCGAAACATAGGGATGTGCTGGATTCAGACTGTTAATTTTTTTGTCAAATTTCACAGCCTTAGTCCATGATCCATCTTCTTTTCTGAAGCTGATATAAAGCTGAATTGGGAGTTCAAACTTGTTCTCGGTTCGACCGTCAAATATAAGATAGCTCTCATCAGGGGAAATAAAGGGATGAGCAGCCTGCCCTAAATAATTTATCTCATCGGGAAGTCTTACGGGTTTTTCATATTTCCCATTCTTCAGTTCAGCTTTGTAGGATTTATATTCAATGGAATTAGTAAAATAAATCGTTCCATCATTTGTTAAGCTGACAAACATGGGTTTTAGATCATTAACAATTTTGTCAAGCAAATATGGTTCACCCCAGCCATTCCCTTCTCTTTCCGCTATCCAATACAGAAAATCGGGATTAGCCTCCTCCTGGCCGGGAAGAGGCCTTTTTGATCCATAGAGAATTTTATTTCCATCCGGTATGATATGCGGTTCGTATTCGAATCCTTCCATTGAAAAAAGGTTATCCGAATCATATGTGAATAGCGCTGGTTCGGGCTCCAGCCAGCTTTTATCATTGTACTCTGTAAACCAGATCCTTCCTCCATGGTCTGGTTGCATTCTTTGTGTATAATATATTTCATTACCTTCGGGCGAAAATGTAATGCTCCAATCAGCCCTGTATTCTCTGGAGATAATCCCGGGAGCAAATATTTCGGGAATATCACCCGGAGGTGTTTGTCCGAAATATCTGCCTTTATAAGATGGAGGTTTCCATTCTCCTGTATCAGCGCCGTTAGATCTCAATATTTCAGCAATAGCGGTCCTGCCGAAAATAACCGCTTTTTGATATGGAGTCCTGTAATAGAAATTCAAGGCGTTTTCTTCAGCTCCTTTTGAAAGAAGAAGACTCACAATCTGCTCGTTTCCAAATTCAGCAGCATAATGTAGTGGAGTGTTTTTGGCCATGTCAGTTATCTTTGCTTCATCAGGATGCTTATCAAGGATACTCCTAACTGCTTCAAGATCGCGATTTCTGATGGCCGAGAATATCTCCTGCCCGAAAGTATCAGTTTCGAATAACAGTAATACGATCAGAAAATATGTTAATCTCATACTAAGATCCCGGTTAATTACCTCTGATGTTCTGTATGACATTTGAACTCATCCAGTAAATGGTCATATAACCATTCTGCGGATTTTTGTACAGGTTCATTAATTCATCATATGATTTCTTTTTAAATAGTGCCGGATCCAGAGTCCTGTAGCTTGAGAAGAAGAAGTATTTACCATCTGGTGAAACATAAGGAATATTATCGGGAAAGGGAGAATTCACCGGTTCTCCCATGTTAATTGGTTCACTCCATGCCCTGTCATCCTTCCTGAAGCTTATGTAAATATCCATACTACCCAGGGTGCCCGGGCGGTTTGAGTGGAACATCAGGTAACTTTCATCAGGAGCGATATAGGGACTGGCTTCATTGAATTCGGTATTTATCCCGCTATCAAGCCTTATAGGTTCAGAGTATCTTCCATTTTCAAAACGGGCAAAGTATATATCTCCTTTAAGTCCTCTTCTTTTTAGACTTTGAAAATAGAGATTTCCATTTGCTGCAACAGATTGGTTAGTTTCAAAAAACTCAGTGTTTACCGGGCTTCCGATATTAACAGGTTCACCCCACTTGCCTCCATTTTTTTCGATAAACCAGATATCTGAATCTTTTTTAGGTTCATCTGATCCAGGAAGGGGGCGGTATGAGGCAAAGTACAGCCTGTTGCCGTCAACTGAGAAAGAAGGTTCATAATCCCTGTATTCTCCGGAAAATGATGCTACTTCAGGATCAGACCATGTGTTGTTCTTCCTTTCAAGACGGACTATTATATATTGCTTGTACCTGTTGTCTGTTGTAACGTAAAAGATCTCATTTCCATCCGGTGAGACGGCGATCCCGTGTTCATGAAAACCATGTGTGATAATCCCGGGTGCGAACAATTCAGGTGATTCGCCCGGTGGTTTCTGTCCGAGGTAATCACCTTTTAGAACACCGGTTTCATTTTTTTCTGAACATGATAATAGAAATAATATACTCAGTGTGAATATCGATATTCGATGGATCATATAAATCTCCACCTTATTTACGTTTGTATACAGTTTTCAGACTGTCAATTATCCCGGCGCTCACCCAGTATACATCGGAATAACCATTCCCGGGTTTTTTACTGATATCTTTAAGATCATATAGAGTTTTCGGATCATTTACGTCATTCTCAAAGAGTTTTTTGTCACTTACAATGAAAAGGTATTTACCATCCGGCGAGACGCAGGGGAACCTTTCATTGTTCTCAGAATTAATAGTTGGGCCGAGGTTAACAGGTTTTCCGAAAGAACCGTCATCATGTCTAAAGCTGATATAAATATCTCCGGAGCCGTAACCATCTTCCCGTATTCCTGAGAATAGAAGATAGCTTTCATCACGGGCAATAAATGGAGTCCATTGGAACTGGTCGGTATTTATGTTTTCTCCAAGCAGGACCGGATCAAGGTATTCTCCATTTTCATATTCAGCCCTATAGATGCCGTTATTATTTCTGCCTATTTCAAAATACCCTACAAAATACATATTTCCATTTTTGGAAACGCTTGGTTGCATTTCTTGCTTGTCCGTATTTATTGAATTTATTCGTGCCGGCTCTGACCAGCCGGAACTCGTTCTATCGACAAACCATAAATCCAGATCCTCTTTTGTCTCTCCATCAGAGACTACAGGCCTTTGCGATCCGAAGATGAATCTGTTCCCGTCATAGGTTAAACATCCTTCAGCATCCGGGTATTTTCCTGAAAAAGAGGCGAACTGTGGTTCTGACCACTTTCCATCCAGGTTCCTGGAATTGAGTATCATCGCAGGATATTTTCTATTGACAGTCATTATAATGCTTGTCCAGAATACCTCATTCCGATCAGGAGTAAATGACGGAAAACTATGTTCATGTTCCGCCGTGGATATAATTCCTGGTGCGAATAATTCGGGAATAGCACCCGGGGATTTCTGCCCGAAATAATCAGAATTTCCTTCAGATAAAGGATTTTGTGCCTTTCCGCAATGTAATATCAATATGAGATTCATAACAAGAGCGATAGTCAAATTGCTGTTTCTCAATTTCATTTTCCCTTTTGAGTTAATTCATAATATATAGTTGATATCCACAGATCAGTGTTGATCCATTCCCACTTTTTACTGTTCCAGTCTTTCCAGTCCTTCAGGATATCCTGTTTTACCATTTCTTCATCCGTTTTGCCGTTTTTGACCTCCTTTGTAACGATATCAATAGTAGTCATAAGCATGGTTAGATAATCCTTAAGATCATCTTTGCTGTATTCCCTTCCATGGGATGGAAAGTATCGGGTGTTTGCAGGAAACATATTGATTACTTTTTCCACATTATACAACAGTTTATATATACTTGCACCCTCCCGTACCCTGACAAAAGGGAGTGTACCGGAGACGACCATATCACCAAGGCAGACAACACCGGCGTTCTCGAAATATACTATTACATCCTCGGTAGAATGCCCCCCGGGAATTGTGATCATTTTTATTGTTTCATGATTGAAATCAAGCGTCATTGTGCCTTCAAAGGTCATGTCGGGAAGTTTGTCATTGGGATATTTTGCATCTTTAGCGAGTTTCTCTTTGCATCCCGGATGAGAGATGAGGATTGTATTCTCTCCAATATTACCATGTCCCCAGGTATGATCTCCATCAGAATGAGTATATACAACATACTCAATATTATCCCTGCCAAGCTCTTTCAATTTGCTTTTAATCTGACCGGCAGTTTCGGGGAAACCGGTGTCGACAAGTAGGACACCATTCTCCCCGATATGCGCGAAAACATGGACATAATCATTTACATAAAATCTGTAAATATTCTGATCGATCCCGGTTACTAACATATCGGGTGGGTTTTCCTGGCTGTATAATACAGATGAGAAAAATAAATAAGTGAAGTATGCAATTAGAAATATACGGATTCTGTTCATGTTATTTCGCCTTTATTTTTCTTTAATTAAATCTTTCAATATTCATTAACGGATTAAATTCATTAATTATTTTTTATATCTTTTAACAATCCCTGCATCCACCCAGTAGATATCAGGCATACCGTTACCCCATTGGCCATCAATTGGTTCAGATACTTTTCTCGTGCTGGAAAATAAAATATATTTTCCGTTCGAAGTTATGTGGGCGCTGTATTCACTGGCGGCAGAATTAAATGTATTACCCATATTCACAGCTTCAGACCAATCACCCATATCATCCCGGAAACTTATATACAAGTCCTGTCCTCCAAGGCCATCAGGATGGTTGGGAGAATTAAATATAACAAAAGTTCCATCAGGTGAAATACAGGGATTAAATTCATGAGCCTCGGAATTGATACCTGGTCCTGCATTTTCAGGTTCGGTGTAGTTGCCGTTCTCGTGTTTTGAGACAAAAATATCAAAACCACCCAAAGTACCATCTCTATTGGAATAGAAGAATAGATCGCCATTTTCAGATACTGTGGGATAACCTTCAACCGATCCTGAATTAACCGGGGGATCCAGCCCGGTAGGTTTTCCCCAGGTATCACCTGTTCTGGTGCAGACAAAAATATCCCTGTCTGGCTTTCCATCGACTATTTTAAAGTCCACAAAGAATAGATTTTTCCCGTCAGGTGAAATAAAGGGTTCTCCCCCATTCAGATCTTTATAAAAGAATGCAGTGTCCGGTTCAGTCCAGTTATTTTCTGTTCGTATCATTCTGAAGCTCACATATTGGCGGTTGGATACTATGGTGAAAAAGAATTCTCTTCCTGATGGATCAAAAATACCATTCTGCTCCGCTTTGCCTGTAGAGATCAGACCGGGAGCAAATATCTCCGGCGTCATGCCCGGGGAATTCTGGCCGAGATAGACGTCATTCATTTCGGAGGTAGTTTCATCCCGGCTGCAGTAAAGAAATAGCACCGTTGTAGAGAAAACCAGAAAAACAATAATTGATCTTGAACTCATAGTTCCATTACCTTTATTTCAGGATTTGTTCTCTTAATTCTTCAATTATCTTAGAGTCCACCCAGTAAACATCAGAGTTACCGTTACCCGGTTTATTCAATGAATCAATGATCTTACTGTATGTCGGATTTTCCATATTGCTGAGAGCCTGATCCAGCCGTGAACTGCTGAAGAACATATATTTACCATCGCTGGTTACCAGAGCTGCCTGGTCCATTTCAGGAGAGTTTATCTTGTCTCCCATGTTAACTGCTTCTGTCCAGTTCCCTTTAGGCTTTCTAAAACTAATGTACAGATCCCATTTATTGGTTCCTGGATCATGTCTGTCTGAACAAAATATTATATAGCTTCCATCGGGAGCGATAAAAGGTTCATGCTCAATATGTTCAGTGTTTATCGACTCTCCGAGGTTTACCGGTTTGGTATATTCACCGTCTACAAGTTTGCTCATGTAGATATCGAACCTCCCATAGTTATCATCCGCATAGTATCCGCTGAAATACAGATCACCACTGCTGGATACAGTGGGGAATACCTGCCAGTCACTTGTATTTACTATGCCGGAAATTCTGACAGGATCACTATAAGTACCGTCATTTAGAAGATCGACATACCAGAGATCGGCGTTGTTTTCGGGTTGTGCCGAAGGTTCTACAGGTCGGTTAGACCAGAAATACAGTCTTTTCCCGTCCGGAGCGACATAAGGATCGGCATAATTGTTAAATGACTCGGCAAAAGCAGGGATATGAGGCTTCTGCCAGACTCCATTTTCAGACTTCATGCAGACTAGTACCATATTATCAAGAGGGGCAATAGTATAATACAACTCGAGGCCGTCTGGTGTGAAAGTTGTTGTCCAATCGATATTTCCGCCCGAAACGATTCCCGGCGCAAATAACACCGGTGTCATTCCCGGTGGATCCTGTCCAAGATAGGGGCCTTTCAGATCGGAGTGTTCTTTATTGATAGAACAATTACCTGCAAAGAAAAAAATCATAAATAGAAATCCGTAAAATCTCATAACATTTCCTACTTTATATTTTCAGGTTTCAACTGACCGATGATCCCGGCATCCATCCAGTAGATTTCTCCGCCTCTGGAGAAGAACAGGTATTTCCCATCGGGAGTAACCTTTGGAATACTGCCATCGATACCTGTAGGCTTAGCAGGACTCCAGCTGCCGTCTTCTTTTCTGAAGCTGATGAACATAGCCCTGCCGCCATATAGGGATTCGGGCATTCCATATCTGTGGAACAGAAGATAACTTTCATCAGGAGCGATGTATGCCTTTGATTCGGCATATTCTGTATTGATATTCTTACCCAGGTTAATTGGTTCAATGAATTTTCCATCTTCAAATTTAGAATAAAATAGATCATTACCCATTCTGAGATACATTGAATTATTTGCAGCCAGACTGAGCTGAGAGTTGCCTTCTTCTGAGTAAATTGGAGGTGCCATTATTTTCCATTCTGACCAGCCGCTGCCTTCACGGTCAACATACCATATATGCACTGCTCCTGATCTGCCCCATGGATCTACACGGTCCGAACAGAAATATAGCCGGTTGCCGTCAGGTGAGAAACTCATATCTACAGTAATGTATTCTCCGGAAAAAGACGCCAGTTCAGGTTCTGTCCAGATCCCGTTCACCTGCCGGCTTACCATGATTATGTAAAAATATTTACCTTCTTTTTTCTCTTCCGGAGTAGTGGTTGATATCTCGTAATAGAATTCCGTCCCGTCAGGTGAAAATACAGAGTTCAGTTCATACTTTTCCTCAGTGCAGATTAAACCCGGTGCAAAAACTTCAGGTACCATGCCCGGAGGCTTTTGTCCTAAGTATGGCCCCTGTAATTCGGAAAAGTTGCTTTTTCCTGTGCAGTTTATGAAATGCAGGATTGAAATAAGTAGTATTATCTTTCTTGTCATAATGAGAATCTCACCTTGAACTTTTATTCTTAATCACTTCAATAATCCGGGCATCCACCCAGTAAACATCACCGTTACCTGTTCGGCTGCTTGAAAAGAACAGATATTTTCCATCGGGTGAAAGTATAGGACAGTAATCGTATTTCGAGGAGTTTATATTTTCTCCCATGTTTACCGGATCGGTCCATTTGCCGTCCTCAAGCCTGAAGCAGATATACAGATCGGCACTACCATATCCGCCGGGCCTGTTCGATGTGAAGATCAGGAAACTCTCATCCGGTGCAATATAAGGATCATGTTCAGTGTGTTCAGTATTTATAGGGGATTCGAGCTTTACAGGTTTACTTTCAGCCAGTCCTGAGGGTAAATAATACAGATCTCCGTTTTCGTCATAATCCATAATGCTGAAATATACAGATCCGCCTCTGGAAGATGTATAATAGTAATCATGCAAATCTATTGTGCTGGGGTGGTAGAGGTGCCTGGGTTCTCCCCGGATACCGGTAGGTGTCAGTTCAACGAACCAGATATCATGGTCCTTTCTCGGTTCTCCGCCGTCAACAGGCCTGTTGGATGAAAAATACAACCTTTTTCCATCTGGAGTTACGAATGGATCGACCTCCTGGTATCTTCCTGTGAATTCTGCTTTTTTTCTTACCTGCCAGATCCCATTCTTTCTCTCGATCACCATTATGTCGCCGCCTTTTTTGGTATTAGTCGTAAAATACAGGTGATCTCCGGATGGAGTAAATGTTGCATTGAATTCATTTATATTGGAAGAGAAAAAACCGGGAGCGAAAATTTCGGCTTCCATTCCGGGAGGTTCCTGGCCGAGATATTCACCTCTAAGTAAAGTTTCATTTTCAGAACAGTTAACATTAGCAAAAAAAATATAGAGCATGAAATAGACAACTAAAGCTTTGGTTTGCATATTATAATCCTTTATTTAATATCATCCGGCTTCAGGTCCTCGATGATCCCTGCATCAACCCAGTAGATATTTCCCTCCATCGAGAAGAAGAGATATTTCCCATCAGGGGAAACACTTGGACACATCAGGTCATGTCCCATGTTTATTGTATCTCCCATGTCCACGGCTCTAGTCCATGTTCCGTCAGGATTTCTATAAGTGATGTACATATAACTTTTGTAATTTTTAGGATTCTCCGGCTGCGCATCAAATATGATAAAACTTTCGTCCGGGGCTATGAAAGGATGAGCAGAGTACGGATTGTAGTTTACGTTTTCATCGAGCCTAACCGGTTCCCGGTACTTTCCATTCTTCCATTCGGAAATGTAAATTCCCGGTTGTCCCTGATCGTTCATTCCGGTATAATATACGTTTTTGCTCAGTGCCTGTGTGAGATACATAACCGAGACATCGATAAGCGGGGCTGTGATCGGTTTCGGAACACCCCATGAACCTTCTGATCTTTCCAGAACCCATTCATGCATTCCGGTGATCTGCCCGCCTTCTTCCAGCGGTCTGATAGATCCGAAGAACATTCTTTCTCCGTCAGGGGAAACATGCGGTTCAAAATCAAATATTCTTCCCGAGAACGGCGCCGGTATCGGCTCGGTCCATGATCCATTTACCATCTTCGTGACCATTATAGTGTTACTCTGCAGATTCATTAAGCCTTCCCGGCGTGTAAAATACATCTCACTGCCATCCGGAGAGAATGTCAATGCAAATTCAAATCCGTCAGTAGAAATAATTCCCGGAGCGAAGATATCAGGTTGTTTTCCCGGGGGATCGAATCCCATATATCTCCCGGTCAGAGCTGGAAGAATATGCGGAGAATTGTCAGCGCCTTTTTCAAGGAGGGATTCAGCCATTTCCGTATGATCATTTGCCTGTGCAATGTTCAATGGTGTCCTTCCGTCCAGGCTCTTGATATTCAGGTCGGCACCTTTTCGGATGAGACTTTCCGCAGCATCAATCCTTTTTTTTGAGGCAGCAAAATGGAGAGGAGTAATACCATATTTGTTTTTGGCATTAGGATCAAGCTCCTTATCCAAAAGGAAGTCAATTAACATACTATTCCCGCCTACAGCAGCGCTGTGCAGTAGAGTTATCCCGTTTACACTTTTTGATTTTACAGGCACACCGTTTTTTAAGAGGATTTCAACGATTGCTTTATTGCCGTATTTTGCTCCATAAAATACGGGTGTAATATTTAAACTGTTTTTCTGCGTGAACTCAGCTCCCCGGGATATCAGCATCTCGAGAACATCATTATTTCCGTACATTGATGCAAAATGGACTGCTGTATTCATGTTCCAGTTGAAATCCTCGATCGCGGCACCGTTTTCGAGAAGAAATTCGGCGATTTTAAGTTCACCTTTTATTGCCGCCCAATGCAACGGTGTTTTCCTGTCGTCATCACGGTAATTGACTGCCTCAGCGTTTTCCGAAATCAGTTCTTTCACACTGGAAAGATCTCCATTCTTAACCAGTTCGAAGATATTTTGCGAAATTGAAGGTACTGTATTTAATATGCTTATCAATATTATGGAAAAAGCGATAACTTGAGTTCTCATTTATCCTCCGTTTTATTTATTGAAGACCTTAGTTTCCAAAGGGATTTTGAACAATATCGTATCCGGAAAACCTTCCGGAAGATTAGTTAAAACTGTTTCCATATGTTTGATCTGGTCATCGTATATATGCATGGCGACAACTAATCCGGGTTTAATATACTTTGTTATAAGCTCGATATTTTCAGACTCAAGACCGTAAAGGAAACTACGGTTTAGGAACGCAACATCTATATTCTCCTTATCTAGCCGCAGTTTCTTATATGTATCAGGATCAGCATTCTCATCTCCGGGATGGAAAACTTTAAAACCGTTGAAGTCGATAATAAATCCAAGGTTTTCTACATCTGCATGTCTGTTTTTTTGCTTGCCAGTTTTTTCATCCTCTTCCATATATTTACTGTGATGCATTTTGTAGACCTTTACCTTGATCCCGTTTACCGCTACTGATTCTGATGATAAAATACCGGGAGTCAGTTGAACTATCTGATCACTTATTACATCATAATTTTCAGTAATCTGTTTGAGTCTATCAATCGTCTGCTCAGAAGATATGAAGGTACCTTCCGGATTATTAATTAAATGGTTGGCGACCGAAACAGGATCGAAATGGTCGGTATGCCAGTGAGTAGTAAGAATAAGATCAATATCGTCGAATGGTTCTTCAGCGTTCTCCATTTTTCTGAGAATTTCACGTGGTGGTGTAACGCACCAGTCCATTTCTATCCTGCCGAATAGTGCATCGATCAGCACCTTTTTATTTTCAGATTCAATAAGGAAGCCTTCGTTTGCTATATATGTAACAGTAATGGAAGGTGCAGAAAGGTGCATTGGTTTTTCATTTATTGCTGAAATGTCCGGATTAATTGCTGCTGCAATAAATAGCTTTATCGAGATGAGCAACAAAATCAGAAATCTTGTAAACATGAAATTCTCCCGGTAATAATATAATTACAAATACTGGATTATTTAATTGTTCTTTCTCCTTAAATTCCAGACACTTTCAATATTATTCAGATAATCTTCTTCCTTTGATTTAAGATGACCGAATGCCTTCCTTGATATGCTGCGATTCAGTTTTTCCTTTGTTTGCTTGAGACTAAATCCTTCGGCAATGCATTCCCCGACACCATTCCATAATTCTATCAGGTATTTATGATATGCTCTCAGCAGACCACCGGTAAAAGTCTCTCTGTGCCCGCCGACTACTGTTTTTATCTCATTTTCATTATTTAGAATCTCTCCGAGAACAGCGATCCACATTGCTACGTCAGGTTTTCCACCGGGATTGATCCACGGTAGGTAATTATAATCGAAAGTATCACCTACAATGAGCAGTTCCTCTTCCGGGACATATATCCAGATATGTGCGTCTGTGTGGGATACTCCCGGATAGAACATTTCAAAAGTAATATCGCCGCAATCAAGAGTCATTTTGTCATTGAAGAGGATATCCGGAGGTGTCATGATATAATCATCGCCCAGACCGTAACGTTCTCTTTTACTTTCCGTGGCTGTCATTTCTTTAAAGATATTTTCATGCCCAATTATAACTGCATCCCTGAATACCTGGTTACCGGTTGCATGATCAACGTGGCCATGAGTGTTTATCAGGTAGACAAAGTCATTTCTTCCTGTCTCATCCTCTATAGCTTTCCTGATTCTCTCTGTTTCTGCCGGAGGCCATGCTGAATCTATCACCACAAGCCCTTTCTCTGTAGAGACAGCAGTTACATTTAATGCTCCGTATTTGCCAATCAGTTTTGCCACAATAGTCCGGCCGCTAATCCTCTCGATCCTGATCTCCTGCTGAGAGTAAGCTGGGAGAGTATTGATCAAAATTAGAAATGCAAAGATGATTCTCCTCATCTTTTTCTCCAGTTAACTGTCATGGATGAACGTTATATATTATGAATTATACAATTTATACCGGGGATTTAATAATTGTTGTTCATTCAATTCCCGTTCAAAAAACGTTCAATTACAACAATCCATTGTAGACCTGAAAATAGTGTTTTCCTAATTAAAAAGTAATATAATTGGGATAAGCTCCGGTATCCGGGGATGAAGTAGGTAAATTCAGTGATATCTTGTACAGACCGTATAATCAATGATTGGCAGGATATCTCCCGATGTGATCAGACTATACCTTTTTCTTCTATCGGTTTATTGTCGATCAATCTCTCTGGACCAAATACGGAAAGATCCATGAATGGTTCTTCATTCAGGATCAGTTCAGCCATGTATCTTCCTACAGCGGGTGCCTGCTGGAGGCCATGGCCGGAAAAACCGCAGGCCAGATAAAATCCTTTCAGCTCAGGCCATTCACCTATATAGGCATTCTTGTCCAGCATATTCACAGCGTACAGGCCAGCCCATCCCCTGAGCAGTTTAAGCTCTTCGAAAGAGGGAACGAATTCGACAAGTTCCTGCCAGAGTACATCGAAAAACCGCTCCTTCTCCACATTAAAATCGAAACCGCGCGCATCGCTTTCGAGGGACTTCCCGGCAAGGATATAACTGCCTTCGGACCGGAGATAGAATCCGGATGGAAGTATAGTAAGGGGCAGTGGTGTTCTGGATTTTATTTTTGTGTCGAGTACAAATACCTGCCGCTTAACAGGATGGACAGGGATATCGATCCCGGCAGTCTCAGCGATAGCGGTAGACCATGCTCCTGCGCAGATTACGATAATATCAGAATAGAGCTCAAAATCAGAATGGAGTCTTACACCTTTTACCTTACCTGACTTGAGCACAATCGAAGAGACTTCATCCTCAATGAATTCCACGCCCCTGTGTTTAGCCGCGTTCCTGTACCCGCTCAGCATGGCAAATGCGTCGAAATGGCCGTCATCCGGACCGAATGTCGCACCTGCATATTTTTCCGGGCTGAACGATGGAAATCTTTCGATGATCTCACCGGGAGTAAGCCATTCGACATTGCAGCCATGTTCCTTCTGCAGCCGGATCCCATCATGGGCAAGGTCCCGGTCTTTTTCATCAACAAGGAACAGGTTTCCCTCCGGTTTGTAAGCTATCAGAGGCCTGCTGCCCCCGACGGACATATCCTCATTGAAAGTCTTCAGCTTCTCGATGCCGTATTTCGATATAAGAATGTTCTCTTTCAGAGAGAATTGCGTCCGGATATTTGCAAGTGACAGGGAGGAGGATGCTTTTTCGTATGTTGGATCCTTCTCTATAACTGCGATTCTTAGTGTGCAGTCTTTTTCGATCAGGTGGTATGCGATCGAACAGCCGGTCACCCCCCCGCCGATAAGGATGACGTCGTATGAATGTCTTTTTGCAGTTTCCAATATTTTATCCATTTATCGTTATAATAATACATTTAATCGAATATAGAAAATATATTCCAAAATTAAATACATTTTTTCTTTTTTCCTTAAAAAAATAAGGAGATGGAATCATTTTCCGCACCCCAAAATCATATTGACATTTATGGATAAATATTCTATATTATTATTTCTTGTTTTGAACTAAATATGTGGGGGATTTATTAGCATCTGGTTTGATACCGGTGCTATTTGTTTTTTATAGGAATTTCTGTTTTAGAAAACGCAGTAATATTAAGATGAAAACGTTAGTTATTGCTCTGGGTGGAAACGCTATCACCAGAGAATCTGAAGAAGGCAATGTATATGAACAGTTCGCTAATACGCGTAATGCCCTTGAAGGTGTTGCCGATTTAGCCGAACAGGGATACAGGATTGCGATTACCCACGGAAACGGTCCGCAAGTAGGGAATATGCTGATCCGGATCGAGGAAAGCAGGCATATGGTTCCTCCAGTACCGCTGGGCGTTATAGTAGCCGATCTCGAAGGGGGGATGGGATATATGATCGCACAGACCATGCTGAATAAGCTTACCCTGAGAAAAATTAACCGGGATGTTGTTACTATTGTTACCCAGGTTCTAGTCGACAAAAATGATCCTTCTATTCATAATCCCACTAAATTTGTCGGTCCTTATTACGATGAGTCCGATGTATTAGGACTGGAAGCAGAAAGAGGCTGGATTCTGAAGAGATATAGTAAAAAAGGCTGGAGAAGGGTCGTCCCTTCACCTGAACCGCTGGCTATAATCGAAAAAGATACGATCAGACAGCTTGTACTGGAAAATAAAATAGTTGTCGCTGCCGGCGGCGGCGGAGCTCCGGTATACCGGGAAGCGGACGGTACTTTTGAAGGTGTGGATGCTGTTATTGATAAAGACAAGGCATCTGCCATCCTCGCAAATGAGATACATGCCGATGAGCTGATTATTCTGACTGCTACAGACCATGTTTATCTGAATTTCGAAAAACCTGAACAGAAGAAACTGGGTGAAATCACGGTTTCTGAATTGAAACGATATTATGATGAAGGACATTTCCCTGCAGGGAGTATGGGACCGAAGGTTGAAGCTGCAATTCAGTTTATTGAAAACGGCGGCAAAAAAACGGTAATAACAAATATCGAAAATACACGTGAAGCGGTTGCCGGAACAGCCGGCACGATCATTACAAATTAACTATAATCATCTAACAAAACTACGGATGTTGATATGAATATTCACGAATATCAAAGCAAAGGGATCCTGAGAGAATTCGGAGTGGCAGTACCCCGGGGTATGGTGGCATTCACTCCTGATGAAGCTTACGAAGCTGCAAAAAAACTCGGAACTTCCAAGTTTGTGGTTAAAGCTCAAATTCATGCCGGCGGCAGAGGAAAAGGCGGAGGAGTAAAATTAGCTGACAGTCCCGACGAGGTAAAAAAGCTTGCTTCCGAGATACTGGGAATGACACTTGTGACCCACCAGACCGGACCTGAAGGAAAAATAGTCAAACGTCTTCTAATTGAAGAAGGTGTGGATATAAAGTCTGAAATGTATCTCGGAATAGTGCTTGACCGCGCAACTTCAAAGCTTGCGTTCATGGTAAGCACCGAGGGTGGAGTTGAGATCGAGAAGGTTGCTGCAGAAACCCCCGAAAAGATACATAAGATATTTGTCGATCCTGCAGTCGGTTTTACTGCTTTCCAGGCAAGGCAGCTGGCGTTTGCTTTAGGCCTTCAGGGTGATGCTTTGAAGAATGGGATCAAGTTCATGATGTCTCTTTATAATGCGTATACGAAATCCGACGCTTCTCTTGCGGAAATAAATCCTCTTGTAATTACAGGCAGTGGTGACGTTATGGCTCTCGATGCAAAGATCAATATCGACGGCAGTGCACTTTACCGCCATAAAGATATTGCAGAGTTGAGAGATACCGATGAAGAAGAACCTCTTGAGGTAAAGGCAAGTGAATTTGGATTGAATTATATAAAGCTCGACGGAAATGTTGGATGTATGGTGAACGGTGCCGGGCTTGCTATGGCAACAATGGACCTTATCAAGCTGGCTGGAGCCGAGCCTGCGAACTTTCTCGATGTCGGTGGTGTCGCCAATGTTGAAACTGTTAAGAACGGATTTTTACTCCTGATGTCTGATCCGAACGTTAAAGCCGTTCTGGTCAATATTTTCGGCGGGATCGTCCGCTGCGACAGGGTCGCTAACGGTATAAAGGAAGCGCTGTCACAGATAGACGTAACTGTTCCTGTAGTCGTAAGGCTTCAGGGTAATAATGCAGATATCGCGGCTAAAATTCTTGATGAATCTTCACTCGATTTCATAGTTGCTGAAGACCTCAAGGAGTGTGCCGATAAAGTTGTCGCAGCAATCAGCTAAGCTAAGGAGATCCGAAAATGAGTATATTAATAGATAAAAACACAAAAGTGGTCGTACAGGGCATCACCGGCGGTGAAGGCTCTTTTCATACAAAGTTAATGGTTGAATACGGTACTAATGTTGTTGCCGGTGTAACACCGGGTAAGGGCGGTCAGGACTTCGAAGGTATCCCCGTATTCAATACCGTTGCGGATGCTGTCAAAGAAACCGGCGCGAATGCTTCGGCTATCTTCGTTCCCCCGCCATTTGCGGCTGATGGAATTCTGGAAGCAGCAGACGCAGGTGTGGGTGTTGTTGTCTGTATTACTGAAGGTATTCCGGCAGTCGACATGGTTTCGGTAAAAAGATATCTCGACGGCAGAAATACAAGGCTGGTAGGACCGAACTGTCCGGGTGTTATTACTCCCGGCGAAACAAAGATTGGTATTATGCCCGGCCAGATCCATATTCCCGGGAAAATCGGTGTCATCTCGAGAAGCGGGACACTGACATATGAAGCAGTTAACCAACTGACCCAGCTTGGATTCGGCCAAAGTACATGTATAGGTATCGGCGGCGATCCGGTAATTGGATCAACATTTACAGACTTGATGAAACTTTTTAAAGATGATGATAAGACCGAGGGTGTTGTGATGATCGGTGAGATCGGCGGATCGGCTGAAGAAGAATGCGCTGATTTTATAAAGGCTGAGTTCAATAAACCTGTAGTTGGATTTATTGCCGGAGCTACAGCGCCTCCCGGAAGAAGGATGGGGCATGCAGGTGCGATAATAGCCGGTGGAAAGGGAACAGCAAAAGAGAAGAAAGCTGCTCTCAGGGCTGCTGGAATTCACGTTGCCGAAAGTCCTGCGGATATAGGCGTAACAATGCAGGAAGCTCTTAAGGGATAAAGATCCTTTAAAGCTTAACTTGATATAGAGAAACCGTTTTTTAATTCAGGGCCGTTTATAAGTTAAAATTAACTTCCATATTACCTAATTTTTACTTATATTCTTGGTCTTTGAATTCAGGGGACTTTTGTCCCCTGAACTGAATTTTCCGGTTTATAACTGAAATAACAAGGATTGAAATTTAACGGAGTAGAAATGGAACGCACATTAGGGATATTAAAACCGGACTGTCTGAAAAGAAAACTAATGGGTAAAGTGATCGCAAAACTTGAAGAAAAAGGTTTTGAGATCATCGAAGGCAGAATAAAAAGCCTTACTAAAGAAGAAGCAGAAGAGTTCTATGCAGTACATAAAGAAAGACCGTTCTATGGAGAACTTGTTGAATTTATGACATCAGGCCCTGTGTTCCTGATGCATCTTGAGCGCGATAATGCTGTTGCATATTTACGTGAGGTTATCGGTAATACGGATCCTGCGCTTGCAGATGAGGGCACTGTCAGAAAATTGTATGCGGAAAGTAAGCAGAATAATGTGATACACGCGAGTGATTCTCTTGAAAATGCGAAGATCGAGACATCCTTTTTCTTTTAATAGATCTTAACCTAAATATGATACAAAATGGTGAGCTGAATTATGGCTTCAAATGATGATACGGCGTTGAACGGTAAGAAAAAACAATTTGAGCTTCTTGATTCATCACATGTGGATGAAGGTGCAATTGTTAATAAAGTCGCAGTTTTTGGTGCCGGCAGAATGGGGCAGGGGATCAGTCAGACAATATCCCAGCATGGTATTGCAGTTAAACTCTATGATAAGAACCAGAGGCTGATCGAGGATGGGTTCAACGAGCTGAATGAATCAATGGACAGGGAAATCGAAAAGTGGGGTATGACTGAGTCGGAGAAGAAAGTCATAATGTCACGTATCGAACCGGGTAAATCAATAGAGGAAGTTGAAGAGTGTCAGCTGGTGATCGAGGCAATTGTCGAAGACCTTGAAGAGAAGAAAAAACTTCTTAAAGACCTGGATTACTATTGCCCGAAGGATACGATATTCATATCGAATACCGGATCTCTGAGCCTGTCTGATCTTGCGAAAGCAACAAGACGTGGTGATAAAGTTATCGGGATGCATTTTCTTGATCCCGTTCCGAAGATCCCTCTTGTGGAACTTGTCAGAGGGCTTGAAACCTCGGACGAGACATTCCTGTTTGTCCAGAGATTTGCGCAGGAGCTGGAAAAAACCCCGGTTGAAGTTTTCGAATATCCGGGATTTATTACGACAAGATTGATAGTTACGCTTCTGAATGAGGCAATGCATATTTTCATGGAAGGTGTTGCCTCTGCTGAAGGTATAGATACAGCTATGAAACTGGGATTCAATTTTCCGGTAGGGCCTCTGCACATGGCCGATCAGATGGGACTCGATGATGTGATCAGGTGGATGGATACTCTGTTCAGGGAACTAGGTGATATCAAGTACAGACCCTGTCCGATTCTCAGAAAATTAGTTAGGGCTGGGCACCTGGGAGTAAAAACCGGTAAGGGTTTCTATACTTATGATAATTATGTGGAAAAACAATCATGAAAATTTTAGTTCTGAACTGTGGAAGTTCATCAGTTAAGTTTCAGCTTATTGATGCAAAGAACCATGAAGCTCTTGCTCGGGGCGGAGTATCGAAGATAGGTATGCCGGGTGCGCTTCTAACGATGGATGCTCCAGGCAAAGATCATGTCAAGATCTCAGGTGAGATTCTCGACCACAATATTGCGATCGAGAACATTTTGAACCTTCTTGTCCATGAAGAATTCGGTGTTATTAAGGATAAGAAAGAAATCGAAGGAATAGGACACAGGATAGTTCACGGTGGAGAATATTTTTCCGATTCAGTGATAATCAATGACGAGGTGTTGAAGAAAATACAGGACTGCATTGAGTATGCTCCTCTTCATAATCCTCATAATTACAAGGGAATAACAGCCTGCAAACGAATACTCCCCGGAATTCCGATGGTAGGGGTATTCGATACGGCATTTCATCAACAGATGCCGGATTATGCATATATTTACGGGATACCTTATATTTTATATAAAAGATACGGTATCAGAAGATACGGATTTCATGGAACATCACATTATTATGTTTCCAGGAAGGCACGGGATCTGATGGATGCCGATATTGAAAAACTGAATATGATAACCTGTCATCTTGGTAACGGCTGTAGTATTGCAGCGATTAATGGCGGAAAATCAATTGATACATCAATGGGATTCACTCCGCTTGAAGGACTCCTGATGGGTACGAGGTCCGGTGATCTTGATCCCGCGATCATCCTTCAGGTAATGGCACGAGAGGAATTGACGACAGCTGAAGCGCAGACAATGCTGAATAAACACAGCGGCCTGGTGGGAATATCAGGAACAAGCAGCGATATGAGGGATATAGAAGAAAGAATGGAAGACGGAAGCAAACAGGCAGAGCTGGCTTTGAACGTTTTCTGTTACAGGCTGAAAAAATATATCGGTTCATATATGGCTGCGCTCGGGAGAGTTGATGCACTGATCTTCACCGGCGGAATAGGCGAGAATTCCGATATCGTAAGACGTAAGACGGTCGAGGGACTTGACGGATTCGGAATGAAACTGGATCTGAAAAAAAATAAAAATACCCGGGGTGAGATCAGCGAGATCAGCTATAAAGATTCGCAAACAAAGATTTTTGTAATCCCGACAAATGAAGAACTTGTTATTGCAATCGATACAGCAAAGCTTATTAATTAAACCGGTGCATTTCCTGATCTTTGAAAGAAAGTAAAATATGATTATAAAGATTCGCGGTCTGGAAGAAGGTGAACATACCTTCAATTTTGAAGAGAGCCCCTCAGAATATGAGCTCGAAAAAGCACGTTTCAGCGAACAGCTTGTTTCAGAAGTCAGACTGGATGTACTCGGAAAGAACTATTATTTAAAGGTAACTACCGGGACTGTCTACAAGGTTGAATGTGACAGATGTCTCGAAGAAATGGCCATCGATATGAGCATTGACACTTCCCTGGTTTATACAGAGGATAATACGCTGGATCCCGAGCACCAGGAGGATGACCTGCGTATTCTTCCTGCGAATGAAGATACAGCAGATCTTACGGATATTGTAAGACAGAATCTGTTAGTGAATCTTCCAATGAAGAATATTTGCATGGAAGAATGTAAAGGACTTTGCTCTCAATGCGGGGCAAATTTGAATATTGTTGAATGCAAATGTATAGATGACAAGATTGATCCCCGCTGGGAAGCATTAAAGAAATTAAAAACGAATTAGAAAATAAAACAGAAGAGGAGTAGCATAGGGTGGCAGTACAAAAACGAAAAGTATCGAAATCCCGTCGAGATAAAAGACGAACACACTGGAAGTTATCGGCTCCGGGATTGATGGAATGTCCGCAGTGTCATCAACCGAAGCTCACGCATAGAGCGTGCCCGAATTGCGGTTACTATAATAACCGGGAAGTCTATTTTCCAAAAGAAGCTTAACGATCTATGACAGATAAAATTTGTAATGTTGCAGTTGATGCAATGGGTGGAGATTTTGCTCCTGCATCGGTTGTTAATGGCGCAAAACTGGCTGTTAAGGAATCAGGAAGTGATCTTCATATAACTCTTGTAGGGATCGAAGACAGGATCTATGAAGCTGCCCCGGATCTTGCTGATCAAAAAGAGAGTATTTCTGTAGTGCATGCTTCCGAAGTTATCGAGATGTGCGATTCCCCGGTAACAGCATTGAGGGAAAAGAAGAATTCGTCAATTAATGTCGTTGCCGGTCTGCTGAAAGCGAAGAAAGCTGATGCGATCCTGAGCATAGGGAATACCGGTGCATTCATGGCAGCATCCTTATTTGCCGCAGGAAAGACCGAAGGTGTTGTAAGACCGACCATAGGAACCTTCTATCCCCGTAATAAGGATGAAGGATTCATTCTTGACGTTGGCGGTAATACTGACTGTAAACCCCATCAACTATTTCAATTCGGAATAATGGGATCAACCTTTGTAAGGCTGTTCAAAGATATAGAGGATCCCTCAATCGGGCTATTGAGTATTGGAGAGGAGCCTTCAAAAGGAAATGTTCTGACTGTCGATTCTCATAGACTTTTGGCAGAGAGCAGTCTTAATTTCAAAGGCAACATTGAAGGTGATGACATATTCTCCGATAAATGCGATGTGATAGTATGTGACGGTTTCATTGGTAATGTTCTGCTAAAGTTCATGGAATCTATCGGCGGTCTTTTTGAATCTATGTTCATGAGTGCATTCGATTGTGAGGCTGATATTTCTTCGTTTGAGAAACCAATTGCAAAACTGAAAGACGGATTTAATTACGAGAAATATGGTGGAGTTCCCATATTGGGAATAAATGGTGTGTCAATAATTGGACACGGAAGGTCTACACCTGAAGCGGTAAAGACGGCAATAAAACTGGCGGACAAAATGTTCAGAGCAGATTTGCCCGATCAGATACGGAATAACATTGAGATTTACAAGGAGTCCAGTTGAAAACCAATCCAGTTGCAATGATAGCGGGTACGGGTCATTCGGTACCGGAAAAGACTTTAACAAATGCCGATCTGGAAAAGATTGTTGAAACTTCAGATGAATGGATAACCGCACGGACCGGTATTAAACAAAGATATATTGCTCCTGAGGGAGTATTAAATTCCGATCTCAGCGCTGAAGCAGCAAAGCAAGCGTTAGAAGATGCTGGTGTTTTACCCGAGGATGTCGATGCTATTGTACTCGGGACGGTAACGGGTGATGTTAATTTTCCTGCAACAGCATGTTATGTTCAGGAAAAGATCGGGGCGGTAAATGCTGCTGCTTATGATATATCTGCAGCATGTTCCGGCTTTATTTACGGCCTGAATATAGCAAATGGATATATAGCCTCCGGACAATTCAAGAATATACTTGTGATCGGAGCTGAAACCCTTTCAAGGATAGTGAACTGGGAAGACCGTGCGACATGTGTACTATTTGGTGACGGAGCAGGCGCTGCACTCGTACAGCCTTCAAAAAATGGAAAAGGCATCTTATCTACATATCAGAAAAGCGACGGCAGGCTGGCGCATCTTCTAATGAATCCGGGGCACTATACCGGTAAAGAATATTTTGATTCAAATAAAGAAAAAATAGAACCATATATACACATGGTTGGAAGAGAAGTATTTAAACGAGCTGTCCGCTGTATGGGTGAAGCTGTGGAAGATGTCATGAGCTCAGCCGGCGTCTCAGCAGATGATATAGATCTATTTATTCCCCATCAGGCAAATCTGAGAATTATAGAGCTCCTTTTCGGAAAGAAAAAGATATCAATGGATAAAGTCTATGTGAATGTCGATAGATACGGAAATACTTCCGCGGCATCTATCCCAATAGCGATGGATGAGGCCAGGAGAAACGGCAGGATCAAAGATGGCACATTATGTGTGATGACTGTTTTCGGCGGCGGTTTTACATGGGCTGCCACACTGGTAAAATTTTAAAAGATATTTCAATATACTGATATGAAAAAGATTGCATTTCTATTTCCCGGACAGGGATCCCAGATGGTCGGTATGGGAAAGGATTTCTTCGATGTTTATTCTTCGGCAAATCTCAGGTATGAAGAAGCCGGGGATATACTTGGTTATTCTCTTAAGCAGTATTCTTTTGACGGTCCGGATGAGCAGCTGAAACAGACTTATATTACTCAACCGGCTTTATTCGTGCACAGTGCCATAATATCTGATCTGCTAAAGGACAGCGGTATAACACCTATAGTGACAGCCGGGCACAGCCTTGGTGAGTATTCTGCATTATATTCAGCGGGTGCAGCAGAATTTTCAGAGATACTTGAAGTGGTTAAGATCAGGGGTGAGTTGATGCAGAGGGCAGGTGAGAGGTCTCCGGGAACGATGGCGGCTATTATCGGGGCGGATGAAGAATCAGTTGTGAAATTGTGTGAAGAGGCCTGTTCTGCAGGAATAGTCAAACCTGCGAATTTTAATGCCCCGGGACAGATAGTGATATCCGGATCGGTTGAAGGAGTAAAAAAAGCAATCGAGAATGCTAAAGAATTCGGTGCAAAGAGAGCGATCGAATTAAATGTCAGTGGCGCCTTTCATTCTCCTTTGATGGAATATGCCTGCGAAGGATTGAATAAACAGATAGATAAAGCAGACTGGAAATCTATAGAGGTACCTGTATTTGCAAACTCCACTGCTCAGAAAGAGAACGAACCGTCAATTATAACTGAGAATCTAAAGGCACAGCTTCTAATGCCTGTTCTCTGGAAAGAATCGATAGAGAATATCATTGAGTATGGTATTGACTCTTTTGTTGAGGTTGGTTCAGGCAAAGTGCTCCAGGGACTGACGAAAAGGATTAATAAGGAATA
This sequence comes from bacterium, assembly GCA_028278455.1. Classification (GTDB taxonomy): domain Bacteria; phylum SM23-31; class SM23-31; order SM23-31; family SM23-31; genus JANQEH01. The sequence continues at coordinate 8,835 of JANQEH010000191.1, read as the reverse complement.
CAAATGCTTTACTGTGGGAACAATTGAAGAACTTGAAAATATCGAGGAACTTGTTTCTTAATATTCAGATATATATATTAACAGCAAATTATAAAGGATATTATGTTCAGTCTTGCGAACAGGGTGGCGCTTATCACCGGTGGATCCCAGGGTATAGGGAGGTCGATAGCAGAAGTTTTTTCAGCTGCAGGGGCTGTATCTGTTATAACTGATATCGTTCAGGATATAGGCGAAGAAGCTGTAACAGCAATTCAGGACAGTGGAGGCAAAGCAGCATTTTATCACTGTGACGTAACAGACAGCGTATCAGTCGAAAATCTGATTACTGAAATCGTTAAGGAACATTCACGTATCGATATCCTTGTGAATAACGCCGGGATAACTAAAGACGGCCTTATCATGCGAATGAAAGAAGACCAGTGGGATGATGTCATAAGGATCAATCTAAAAGGTGCATTTAACTGTATAAAAGCAGTTACTAGGCCTATGATGAAACAAAAAAGCGGATCGATTGTGAACGTTTCATCGGTTATAGGTGTTATGGGGAATGCCGGACAGGCGAATTATGCTGCTTCGAAAGCAGGTCTGATCGGACTTACCAAATCGGCTGCCAAAGAGCTTGCAGCAAGGAACATACGTGTGAATGCTATTGCGCCGGGTTTTATAAGGACGAGAATGACAGATGCTTTGCCGGAAGATGTCAAGCAGGGATATCTCGATTCTATCCCTCTCAAGAAACTGGGTGAACCGGAAGATGTAGCGAAACTTATAAAGTTCCTCGTCTCGGATGAAGCCGGTTATATAACCGGCCAGGTTATAAATATTGACGGCGGCCTGATAATGTGAGTTGATTATTAAAAAAGAAAATAAAAGAGAATTAACAAAATAAGAAGGAGTAAGGGAAATGTCATACGAAGAAAGAGTAAAAGAAATAATTGTAGAACAGTTAGGTGTTGATGAAAGTGAAGTGAAACCTGAGGCCAAATTCATTGAAGACCTTGGAGCGGATTCGCTCGATACAGTTGAGCTTGTTATGGCGCTGGAAGAAGAATATGATATTGAGATACCCGATGAAGAAGCTGAAAAGATCATCACAGTTGGTAATGCAATAAATTACATTGAAGAACATGTAGGGTAATATATATGTCAAGAAAAGTAGTGGTAACCGGCCTGGGTGCTCTGACACCCTGCGGTAATGATATTGATTCATACTGGGATTCTCTCAAAAACGGAAGAAGCGGTCTCGGTATGATCACGAAATTCGATACTACCGATTTCAGCGTGAAAATAGCGGCTGAGTTAAAGGATTATGATCCACTCGATCATTTTGAAAAAAAGGAATCAAGAAGACTTGATAAATTTACTCAGTATGCGATCGTAGCATCAAATCTAGCGATTAAAGATGCCGATATCGATTTCTCGACACTTGACAGAGACCGCATTGGTGTTATTATAGGTTCCGGTGTCGGAGGTATCGAATCACATGAAGCCCAACACAAAGTTCTGATGGAAAAAGGTCCAGGGAAGGTAAGTCCTTTTTATATTATATTGATGATCCCCGATATTGCTCCGGGACATGTATCCATGATTCACGGCCTGAGAGGCCCAAATTATTCTGTCACTTCGGCCTGTGCAACAGGTTCGCACGCAATCGGTGAAGCAGCAAAGACAATAGAACGCGGTGATGCTGATGTGATGATCTGCGGAGGGACCGAGGCAGCCGTTACCCCAATGAGTGTAGCAGGTTTCGGCAATATGAAGGCCCTTTCAACCAGGAATGAAGATCCTGTTGGAGCAAGCCGACCATTCGATCTGGAACGCGATGGATTTGTTCTTGGCGAAGGCGCGGGTATTGTTGTTCTGGAGGCAGAAGAGATCGCACAAAAAAGAGGAGCAAGAATATATGCAGAGTTGGCAGGTGTAGGTTTTACGGCTGATGCTCATCATGTTACGGCTCCCGCTCCCGATGGTGAAGGCGCTGTCCGGGCAATGAGAATTGCCCTGAACGATGCGGGCCTAAATGCCGATGAGATAGAATATGTAAACGCGCATGGAACATCAACTCCGTTCAATGACAAAACAGAGACTATTTCTATGAAAACGGCTTTTGGAGATCATGTAAAGGACCTGTCGATCAGTTCAACAAAATCGATGACAGGGCATCTTCTGGGTGCTGCCGGCGGAGTTGAAATGATAGCAGCTTTGAAAGCTCTATATCATGATACTGTTCCGCCGACGATCAACTATGAGAATGAAGATCCGGAGTGTGACCTGAATTACACACCGAATGTTGCAGTAGAGAAGAAGATCTCTACTGTTATGAGTAATACATTCGGATTCGGCGGCCATAATGCCTGTCTGATAGCTGTTGAATACAGGCAGTGATTTTATCCGGACGATATAGATTAATGATAACAATGCAGGTTTTGTTTTGATTATTTGGATAAGCCAAATAAAAGGCTGGCTTCGTGTAGTTTTTCCTAAAAGATACAAAAGATCACCCTCACCGGATGAGATCAACTGGGAGCTTCTGGAAAAAAGACTTAACTATAAGATACGGGAAAGATCAATTTTTACAGAAGCTCTTAGACACAGGTCTCATCCATCCTGTTCAGCTCCTGAGAATTTAACCTCGAATGAGCGCCTTGAATTTCTTGGTGATTCTATTGTGAATTTCTATATTGCAGATTTTCTTTTCAGACAATATCCCGATGAACCTGAAGGGACGCTGACAAAAATGAGAGCTATCCTCGTCAGCCGGGATTTTATGGCTAAGGTAGGAAAAAAGCTCGAGATAGGGGAATTCCTTGCACTTGGTGAAGGTGAGGAACGGACCGGCGGCAGGAAAAAAAGATCGATCATTTCCAATTCTGTTGAAGCTCTAACAGGGGCGATCTATCTTGACGGAGGGTATAATTTTGCAGGTAAATTCATTGAAAGAACAATCCTGGTTGATTTCGAAAACACGCTGAAGTATGAGGGTATTAATTATAAAGGCGATCTTCTCGAGCGAATGCAGAAAATTCATAAACCGATGCCAAAATTCGTGACAAAAAGAGCCGTTGGTCCAGATCATAAAAAGGAATATACTGTTGCAGTCCAGGTTGGGGAAAAAACTCTTGGTGTAGGGAAAGGAAAGAGCAAGAAAAGAGCTGAACAACTCGCATCAAAAAATGCATTGGATTCTATCGAGAAAGAACAGGAAAAACCAAAAAGAAAATACAATCGTAAAAATTCCTACCATCATCACCCCAGAGGATCAAACGGTGATAAATAATATAAATTATGGTTTGCTCGCTGATAATTTCCGGGAAAGTTTTATTGAGTCTGACAGGAATGGAATAATCCCCGGTGATTTCAATTTATTTATGGCTGAAGAAGGGATTTATGATACAATATTCTCTTTAAGCAGCGATAATATCGGTTACATTTTAGAGCTTTCAGAGAAATTAAGCGCGATCTGCGCAGGAGCTGCATCGCTATTTACCGTTAATTCTGCCGGACTATACCCAATGATCAAGTTCATGAAAAATAGCATAAGGGATACTCTGACCGGTGATTCGGTTTACAGGAATAAATTGACAGGATATGCTCTGTCTGGGATGGATAACCGGGAATATCATAAAGATGAGCTTATCAGGTATGAGAGAACAGGTGATGATTATAGATTGTCCGGAAGTGTGAATGCGCTCCTTATGGGAGCCCAATCTTCAGGCTTTGTAGTACTCGCATGTGAGGATTCGGATGAAACGGAAGTCACAGCATTCTATGTTAGATCGGATCTTGTAGGAGTGAATTTCAGCGAGAAAAAGGAATTACTTGGTTTAAAGGCTCTTCCTGTCTGTAGTGTAGAACTGGACAGCTGTGTTTTACAGGCTGATAACATTGTTGGTGAGGTGGATGGAGGAAGAGAAGTTGTGGATGCATCTGAGGCTTTTGCAAGGATGCTATCATCGGCTCAGTGCCTCGGAATAATCAAATGCGGCCTCAAGCATGCTGGCGAATTCAGTAAAAATAGAAAACAGTTCGGAAAATATATCGGCGATTTTCAGGCGCTCCAGGATATGATGACTGAAATGCAGCTGAATTATTTTGCCGGAAACTCGATGATGGAGAAAATTTTGGGATCATTTTTTCTGGGTGATAAAAATCTCCGGATAAATTGCGCAATGCTTAAACTCTTTGCCGGATCTTCTGCAATGAAAGCTGCGACAGACTCTGTTCAGATTTTCGGGGGATACGGTTTCATGAGAGATTATCCGGTGGAAAAACTCATGAGGGATGCAAAAACTCTGGAAGTGTTTTTCGGTACTGCACATCACCTGAGAAGAATCCTGGCTGGTAATTTGTAGTTTTTCTACTGTGACCCACATCACAGGAAATAAAAAGAACCTTGACTAATTATTGTAATAATACTATATTAGGACGATTTTTTAATATTATCTATTAAATGATCGGCTTTAATTCTTCTTTATTAATAATACTGCCGCAATATTCCAATAACAGAAGGATACTATTTTGAGTCCCGCCAAAAAAGCAAAATCCGATGATTTCAAGGTGGTTTTTCGAGGTGTCAGGGGAAGCCATCCGGTTTCAGGAAAGAAATTCCTTAAATACGGCGGATATACTTCATGTTATGAGGTGAGAGCCGGAAAGTGTATCATTATCATAGATGGAGGGACTGGTATTATCGATCTCGGTAATGATATGATGCAGGAATATATAAGTTCCGGAAAGGATCTGGAGTCACGGGAACCGTTAGAGGCTATTATACTTTTTACTCACGTGCATGTCGATCATGTGCAGGGACTTTCATTTTTTTCACCGATGCATCTTGCAGACAGCAGTTTTTACCTGTACGGACCTGATGTTCACGGTTATTCTTTCGAGGAAGGTATTAGTTTTGCAATCGAACCCCCGATTTTTCCTATAAGCATACACGACATGGCGGCGGCAAAGATATTTAAATCGATAACCAGCAGTGAATCGATTTTCTGGAGCCACAGAAGAGGCATCCCTTCCGTTGTCAATAATTTCAGAGAGATCGAAAGAAAGAAACAGCTCACAAAGAGCCATCCTGTCCGTATCTCGTTCATGAAAAGTTATGCCCATCCGAACGGTGGAGTCTATATATACAAGATTGAGTATAAGAAAAAGACCGTAGTGATTGCCACCGATACCGAAGGATATGTCGGCGGTGATTCAAAGCTTATTAAATTCTCTAAAAATGCCGACCTGTTGATACATGATGCCGGATATACTGTAGAAGCTTATTCAGATCCTTCTCATTGCAAGCAGGGTTACGGTCACAGCACTATGCCTATGGCAGTCGATGTAGCGAAAAAGGCAGGTGTAAAGATGCTGGCTCTGGTTCATCATGAACCCGCGAACGACGATAAAACGGTAGATAAGATACAGAAAGAGGCGCAGAAACTATTACCGGGCAGTTTTGCAGCCTATTGCGGCCAGGAATACATTATCTGATCACAATCTCTAAGACTCTTACTTTTACCCCACCCAATGAATCCTCCCGCATACGGCGTGAGGGATATAGTGGATTGTATTATTTCTCAATTATATTGTACTCAGAAATGCTCATATCTTTACTGCTGATAATGAAAACACGTCTATCATGTACTTCACAGGATGAATAATCACTGAAAAATGATATGTCATTCGCAAGTACTTCTCCCAGAAATACACCATCCGGATCAAATAAGTGATAAGACGCTATATCAGATTCAGTTTCGCCTTTTCGACCTTCGGATTCCTTTATTTCCCTGTTGAATGTAACTGCCCAGATACGATTTCTGTAGTCGGTACCGACCTTCAATCCTATGTCAGGCGGGTTGGTGTTGTCTGGCTCAAACCGGAGCGGCCTGTCTGATCTCCAAAGGAGACTTCCATCTTCGTTATATTTCTCAATCCGGTTAAGACTACAATATGAAAGAATATAATTATTCTCTTCATCAGAAGTGAAATTAGCAACATTATATAACCAGTCATTTGTGCCCTCAGTGTAATTCCTTTTTGTACCAATTCCTTTGATGAAATTAAGTTTATTGTCGAAAATCCCTACAAGATGTTCCTTTTCTCGGTATATTGCCGAGTATAATGCAATTACAAGATTCCCCTTTTTATCAAGATCAAGATTGTGAAGTCTTCTTCCCTGTTTGATGAATCTATTGATTTCTTTTCCTTTTGGATCAAAAATAATACCGCGTATGTTATTGTAAACATAGATGTTTCCATTTTTATTTAGGCTTATTCCCTCCACACTTTCAAATTCTCCTGGTCCTTGACCTTTTTCTCCAAATGTCTCAACGTATATACCGGAAGAATTGAATTTCTGAACCCTAAAATTTCCTGAATCGAGAACATATAAATTTCCTTCATTGTCTACGTCGAGATCTACCGGATTATAAAACTGAAGATTGGGGTCGGTTGCTTCTATTCCGCCATATTTCCGTATGAATTCGAGTTTGATCTTAGGTTCGTTTCCCCATAGCGGGGCGAGGTTGTGGACGTGCCGGACGCCGTCGATGACATCAACAGTGTAAGTTTCAGGATCGCTGCTGCATGATATTGATAAAAAGGTGAATAGAATTAAAAGAGTGGATCGCATATCCTCCTCCTCATGTAACCAATGAATCCGTTATTCCGTAGGGGCGAGATACCCTCGCCCGCAAACCTTAAAGTCCCCCTTAATAAAGGGGGATAAAAGGGGATTGTATTACCTCTCGACTATCCTGTATTCGTAAACCGCCATTTCGTTGTAACAATCGATCAGAAAAATCCTATCCTTAAAGATTCTGGTTCTAAATACACGTTTTGGTAATTGGAATTCGGAGTGTCCAAGGAGAATACCATCCATTGAATAATATTCAAAAATCATATTGTTATCTTCAGCAATTCCACCGTTTTTTAATTCTGTTTCCGTTAGCTCCCTTTTTTGTCGGGGAATCCAGATTCTCTCATTACTATCAATGCCGATTTCCAAAGAGACATAGTTTACTTTTCTGTAATGCTTTGTCTCTCCATCTTTTTGGTATCTCTTCATTTCATACTTTTCTGATTCTGGATAAGGAAGTTCTCTACTGATTACTAATTGCTTTTCACCTTCTGGATTATACTTTACTATCCTGTTTTGGTAAAGATAAGCGGTATAAATGTTGTCTTTCTGATCATTGGCAATTGAAATAGTATTTCCCATCCATTTCATATTCATTTCTTCGTATTTTCTACGAGTCCCAAACTCCTTCATAATCTTCCCTTCTGGATCAAAGACATGTATTAAAAACGCAGTTTCATAGTCCTTTGGATCAACCACCGAGAAATAAGATATAAAATTCCCGTTATGTAATTTGTGTATATAGCTTGCCCTGAAATCACCAAGTATTCTTTGAATGAAGTTTCCATCAACATCAAAAACATTAACGATTTTTGAGTAATTGCCGGTAATATATAACCTGTTATTATTATCAATCTCCAAGCCCCATGCACTTTCAAGTTCACCCGGACCCTGTCCCTGTCGTCCGAAGCTTAATAGAAATCTCCCTTTGCTGTCATATTTCATTATTCTATATGCACCAGCATCTAATATATACATATTCCCACCATCATCAACAACTATATCTCTAGGTTTATAGAGCAAATAATTCTCGTCATCGCCCTCCAGCTCCCCGATCTTACGGACGAATTCGAGTTCGATCTTCGGTTCGTCTCCCCAGAGCGGTGCGATATTGTGGACATGCCGGACGCCATCGATGATCTCGACCGTGTAGGTTTCCGGATCGCTGCTGCATGATATCAATAAAAAGGTGAACAGAATAAAAAGGGTGGATCGCATCTTATCCTCCTCAGTAACCAATGAATCCGTTAAGTCCGCAGGGGCGGGATTTCCCCGTCTGTTTTCTCCGGTTTTAATACCATTCGGGCGAACACCGTTCGCCCCTATGAGAGAAAACCCCTTACCTAATAGTCCCCCTTAACAAAGAGTCTGTCCCACCAACGGCGGGAGGGATTAAGGGGGTTGTTAAAAAATAATCCGTTTTAAACCGAATCACCGATAAGGGCGAGAGCAACTCGCCCCTGCAGTGTAATAATTCTTTAAATATACTATCCAGCAGCGATCAATATGTGATCATAGCCTTCATGTATTCTCGTTTTGCCCTGGCGATATGAGCGATTGATATTTCTTTCGGACATACTGCCTCGCACTCAACATGGTTCGAGCAGTCGCCGAATCCTTCATCATCCATCTGCTGGATCATAGACAGCGCACGTCGGTCTCTCTCCACCTGACCCTGCGGGAGAAGAGCGAACTGCGAGATCTTTGCGGATACGAATAGAGTCGCCGATCCGTTAGGACATGAAGCAACACAGGCTCCGCAGCCGATGCATGCAGCTGCGTCCATTGACTTGTCGGCGTTCTCTTTCTTGACCGGAAGTGCATTGGCATCCTGTGCGTTGCCGGCATTAATGGATGTATACCCGCCGGCCTGAATGATCCTGTCGAAAGAGCTTCTATCCACGACAAGATCCTTGATCGTCGGGAATGCCGAAGCGCGCCACGGTTCTATGGTTATTGTATCTCCGTCTTTAAAACTTCTCATGTGAAGTTGACATGTACATGTTCTCTCGGGCCCGTGGGCGACACCGTTAATGACAAGGCTGCACATTCCGCAGATACCTTCACGGCAGTCGTTGTCAAATTCGATCGGTACTTCGCCTTTTTTAACGATCTGTTCATTCAGAACATCGAGCATTTCGAGAAAGGACATATCAGGAGAAATATTTTCAACTGCATACGGGACCATTTTCCCCTGAGAACCG
>JANQEH010000183.1 GCA_028278455.1 bacterium | reverse complement strand
GACTGGTCGCCAATACAAACTCTACGACTACGAAGGTGCCCCAGATGCCGACCGCGTCATCATTGTGATCGGCGCCGGTGGCGAGACAGTTGCCGGAACTCAGACGGGCAATGGTAAATCCGGTGTTATCCGTCTCCTGTCGCGTAGATTGATTGAGGAACAGCAGTGACAGTATAAAAAGAAAGAATAATTTATAGAGCTTCAATGGGCTCATGTCTGATTGATTTAGAGAAAATTTTGTGTAATCTGTCTAAAAAACTGTAATATATAACAATAATTAGCCAATATCAATCCCCGGGCTTCATTGTTTCAATTAATTCATCTAGTCCGGGATGGTCGAACGGTATGTTGTACAACCTCATTATCAGTCTGAACAGTTCAACGAAGTAATTTTTATTTTCTGTGAAATCTATAAATACCGAATCTTCAAATTGCGGCGGGAATGAACCTTTTTGAGTACCTTCCAGTAATAATGGTATTACTGTTTCCCTAATACGGGTTTTCTTTCGGAGACGTGTCTGGATCATCCTTATCTCTGCGTCAACAACAGGATCCGATGATTCCGTCTTATACTTTTCCAGATACAATTTTGTACCGACCGCCAATGCAAAATCAGCTTGATCAATCTTATCAATAAATTTCGTTATACTTGCACCAGGTACATTATCCCACTTGTCAAACAGGACATCTATATCTGCATTCTGTAGATCCTTCGCTAATTGCAATACCCATTTTTCATGCTCGGTTGTACCCCATGAATAACTGATAAAACAGCTCGGAAGATGTACTCCTTCCTTCTCTTCCCTTTCGCGTAGAATCCCTTTGATCCGGATCAGAGCAGTCTCAAAATCTGTTCTGCGCTTTACTACATTCTGTTCATATGATATTGTCTTTCGGTCTACTCCATCGATAGGTGTAAGTTCTGTTGTCTCAGGTATATTTATTTTTAGACCGCAGTTGCTGCAATGAATGATCTTTCTGCCTTTTTTGATCTGATTCATAACAGAGGCGCGCTCCTGACGTTCTTTGCACTCCGGGCAGATAACGGATTCATACCGGATAATATTGATGTCCCTGTGCAGCAGAAATGTTTCGAACAATCCCTGAAACAGTAGGCGTCCATTAGGAGGTGTTCGATCATTGTAATAAAGTGTGATCTCAATTTCGCCTTCATGTTCTGATATCTGCCTGAAACCGCAGACTTCATCCTCCCTGAGTTCATACTGTGCCTGGTTCTGCCACTGATTCTTACGTGTAAAATGGTCAGTGTAACCCAGTAAAACGACCATAGATGCATAAACATTTTCAACAGATCCGGAAATAATATAGGAAACATCGTCTTCAGTTTCGATATCGCCGGTTTTAGGGCGTTTTTCGTTTATTAGCGAAGGAAATACCAGCAGAGAACGCTTATAAGCGCCCTCAAGAGTTTCACGGAAACAGAGATTTTGTTTCAAGAATAACACTGCTGCCGAATCCAGAAGAATTTCCTTTTCATCCGCATTTTTTATATGCTTCAGGTCAGGAAATCTATATTCTCCTGTCAGCAGCTTTTTTTCTTCAAGTACACCAAGGCCTTGAGGATTACCTCGAGCTTCAAGAACGAAAGAAGAAGCTAAATTTACTAATATGTCTGGGTAAAGTAAAATGAATTGTTCCCCATTTGAATCTGAACAGATAGTAACATAACCGTGATTCTCGAGATGTTTAACTGCAGTCATCATCTCGGCATCAGTGAATTCCCAACTGCTGTCTGTCTCCTCCAAAAGGCTGCGTAATATCTCAGGGCTGACAAGCACAGAATCATGTTCGGTTTCTTCTTTAAGGTCCAGTACGAATTGTTTCACTCTCTTGAATGTACTGGTGGTAATTGTCGCCGGCATATCATCCCAGGGGATCATATCTTTGAGCTTCGCCATCAGGCTACTGATACCTTCACCTTCTTTTGCGCTTGTGGGAAGATAACCACCCTGAATATCATGATAACTGCAGAATTCGTCGAATTCTTTTTTGGTTATTGTCGGTTTTCCCCGGTCGATACGCGCCCCTATGAGTATAATCTTCAAATCTTTATTTTTTGCATTTTTTAACTGCTTCAGCCAGTACTCCACTCCGCTTAAGGGTTTTTCACGGTTTCCCGGATCGAAAAGAACCATTGCAAGATCGATATCTTCGAGGAACAACGCGTGAACAAGCCTGTAATCCTGTTGACCCGCAAGATCCCATAAAACAGCTTCACATTCGGCGCCGTCTTTTCGTTTTTTGCAGAGCTCATCAATCACCCAGAACTGCTGACCATGAGTAGAGCTGTGTTCTTTGAATTTCCCATGAGCAATTCTCCATCCAAGCCCGGTCTTTCCGACACCGCTGTCACCAACAAGTGCAATCCTGGCGGTTGTATATGGTACAGAATCATTAACAAAATCTTTCTTAGATAATACCTCAAAATCCAGTTCCCAAAGATTAACAACCATATCGTTTTCGCCATGAGCCGCAAGGATCGGTTTTGTGGGGTGAAGTGCTAACTCTTGCGGCCAGTAATCTGAACACGGATTGTGTATATTCAGTATAGTTTTTAATGTCTTCTCATTTGCTATTTTTATTGAGTCTGAAAGAGATATTAGAAGGGGACGATCCTTAGAAAAAATACATGATACTACCGTCTTTGTAAAATCTTCCATAACATGCAGTAATCTACAACTCTTGAAATCCCAGATTTTAATAGTCTTGTCAGAAGAAGCGGTGGCTATTTTTGTACCATCCGGAGACAAGGAAATAGAATATACACTATCAGAGTGCCCTGTAAAATATCTAGACTGCCTATTATTTTTAATATCCCAAACCGCAATACTATTATCTTCTGATCCAGAAACTAAATAGTTACCGTCAGGACTAAATTCAACACAAGTGACAATGCTTTTATGGAATTTAAGCCATTTAATTTTTGATCCGCGATTTATATCCCATAAAATTATATTGTAATCATCCGAACCGGAAGCAAGCAATTTACCGTCAGGACTAATATCAATAGTCTTTACTCCTCCTGTATGTCCCTTAAATGTTTTTATTAGTTTCTCTGAATCTTTATTCCAGAGTCTTATTAATGAATCGTCAGAACAGGAAAAGATGTTCTTCCCATCAGGGCTAAACTTAACGGATAAAACACTCTTATTATGCCCCGATATAGTGGAAGTGTTTGTTTTAGTATTAAGATCCCATATTTTTATGGTTTTATCTTCAGAAGCGGTTGCGATTTCTTTTCCATCAGGGCTAAAATCTATACCGAATATTTCTTTAGTATGTCCTCTTAGAATCCCAAGCAGTTTCATTCCTTCGGGAATTTTATCGGGTATAACCGGTTTTGGTTTAGAGGATTCTTTCATATTCTTCCCCAGTTGTATTTATAATCCCTGCTATAACTTTTAATAATAAACAAAGGCATTTCACAACAAGGATGTACTTAGACTATTACGAACCTGTTTTGCCTGATTCGCTTTTGATCTTCTTTTCAAGAACAACAAGTGCTTTGCGGAATTCCTGTGCCCATTTTGCAGTTTCCTCTGTTACTGCCTCGTTGACTTCAGAGATAAATTCGAGGCACATCTGAATAGCCTTAAGTTTATATTCCGGATCATTTTTTATCTCCTGCTGTGCCTTCGCTTTTTCCCACTCCATTTTGAATTTGCTCTGCAGGTTTCCAAGGTCTTGAGCTGTTAAAATATATCTTATCCAACCGCTTGAAAATCCGCCAAACCAATCAAGTGATTTGCACAATGCTGCCCCTGCAAGAAAGATTGTCGCCCATGCAGGAGATATATTCGTTTCTTTTGCTGAGATAGCCATCACACTCAAAACAGGTATTATCCCTGAAAGGGTTACTAAGATAATCGCTGCAATATTTAGAATTTGGCCGGGAAGCTTCTTATATTTCTTAGCCTGATAATACCATTTTATTGCGCGTTCACACTCATCGGTTACATACTTATAGATTTTTCCCAATGATTCTTCTGTGTTGCCCGCAGTCCAAATTAAATCTTTCGGAAACTCTTTTGGCCTGAGATCCTGTTTGTCTTGTCTCATAATAATGACCCCATATTTTAGATTGGAAAAGAATGAAATGTGACAAAAACATTATATAAAATAATTATTTCAAAAGCACCATTTTTTTTGAATATGAATGAATGCCCGACTGGAGGCGGTATATATAAACACCCGAGCTGACAGCAATATTCCTTTCGTTTGTTCCGTCCCAGGTAACTATATGGTTACCGTCTGGCAGCTCACTATCAAAAAGGATCTTGATAAGCCTTCCAGAAGTGCTGTATATCTTCAGGCTTGTTTTTGAGTAGTAATATGTCCTGAATCTGATATTAGTATTCATGTTAAATGGATTGGGATAATTCTGCTCAAGAATAATATCCAATGGCCTAATTGTGTCGAAAACTCTAATAGAAGTGCCGATATTTCTCTTTACAAATCCTGAATCACCATATAAATACACCTTGTAGTTGAATTCGTCGAACTGGTTTTCATATGTTTCCTGATCTGGCTGCTCGGAAAATATGATCTTTCCTTCCTGGTGATAATCTAAAACCGGCCGGGGATCGTTATGGACAATCCCGTTAGCCATTATAGTCTGGGTTTTCTGCCAGTTGACTCCTCCGTTAAAAGAGGACCATTTTTCGATATTTCCTCCTCTGTCAATGAAGTTGTTTCCTGATCCGGGTGTCAGATCCGTGGTTAAATATGCATCCAGGGTATCTGTTGAGATTAGATCCAGGGAATAATAATCGCATGAATTGTCTGTTGTTGCTCCTAAATCGTAAACTTCCCAATTCGTTCCCATCCATTTTATGAATTTATAAGTATAGTCAGTACTGCCAATATAACCTCCAGTAGTGAAAAGCATATTCGGATTGTTGTCCCTGTCAAGACACAGCCAGGGCACCTGGGTCATCTTGTCCCCCGAATCGTATATTTTTGTCAAGTTATCTGCATCAATTTTAGAAAGCGGAATATCGAGCTCAGTACCATGAATATTCTTCCAGATCCCGTCATTATCCCGAAACATATAATATGTATGATACCTGCCGCCTCTGAGTGGACCGTCTTCGATCAGCCAGACAAAAGCACAGTGAATTGTCTCACTTTTGCTTCCCTCGAGGAACATCGCATACCAGCCGAGCTCCGGATTGTGCCCTTCCAGAACAGGAATATTTCCGCTCCAGTTATCACCGTGATCATTTGAGACCTTGTACGCCCAGTCGTCATAATGAACTCCATGGCGAAAAAATACAAAGATCGAACCGTTTTCAAGCTGGATTGCCTGGGGATAACTGGATTTGTCAAATATTACAGGCATCTGTTCCCATGATCCAATACTCTCGGGACCTTTAGAACGGATATATTTATGCGGTGTATAATTGTGTCCGGCAAAAAATACATGGAAAAAACCTCTGTCGTCGATCAGCAGCGACGGGGAGCCGTGACCGTCAAAAATATCGATACTTGTCCCCAGAAGGACTATATCCGACCATTGGCCCTTTTGGTGATCGTAATATGCCAGGTACGAGTTAAAGTTCGTTCCCTGGTAGGCGATATAAGTTTTTCCGTTATAATGCCGGGCAGCCGGCCTGATGATATGTGTGAAGGTGCAGAATGATCCGTTATATGCAAAGTGATCAGTCTGAGCATATGAAAGCGGATTACTTGCGACTATCAGGAATATTAGAAAAGTAAGTCTTTGCCAGGATAAATTCATAAAGAATGTCGAAAAAATCTGGTGGTTGTTCATTGAGTTTTTATATTGAAAACACTCAAATAAAAATCGAAAAGGATTTAGAGATTTCTTTGTTACACCCGAAAGCACATAATAACTGAACTGGATACAGGAAAGCATTTAAAAACGATATCTAAGGGCTCAGAGCTCTTTTATCATAGTGCCATTATTATCGGCTTCAAGTATCTTCAACTCAGCCTTTATATCCATGTTTTCGAAAATAGATATTATCTTATTACCGTACTTCTCCGGATTTTCTTTTACAAATGCGCCAATCGTCGGGCCGGCTCCACTGAGAAATGCCCCGAAAAAATCGCTGTCGGTGTTTAATTTCAGAATTTCAAACAGTCCTGGAATTAGAGGAGCCCTGTACTGTTGATGTATTCTGTCCTGAAACAGGTGTGGAATCATGTTGTATTGTCTGGTCCTGAACGTCTCGAGGAACATAGCGGTTCTTTGCATATTGAATGTAGCGTCGGTCAGCATGTAACTTTCCGGAAGGACTTCGCGGGCTTTTTTGGTTGAGACGTTAAATTCCGGGATTACTACGAGTATCTTTAAATCTTCCGGAAAACTGATCTTATGATAGATTACTTCACCGGTTTCAGTTATCATCGAGGCGGTCATTCCACCCATCAGACTCGGGGTGATATTATCCGGGTGTCCTTCGATCATGACCGCTTCTGAAAGATGATCTTCAGGTTTCATATTCAGCGAACCGAGATAGTCAGCAGCTACCACACCTGCAATGATAGCAGTTCCGCTGCTGCCGAGACCAGCCTTGACAGGTATCTCATTATCTACTGTGATCTTATATCCGATATCGCCTTTTCCATATTTCTTAAGAATTTTTTTAATTGTAATCGTAATATAATTATTTTCTCCGGTTATGATATCCGAACCAAACCCTTTAAAAAGCACTTCTTTTCTGCCATTTTTTAACTTCTCGATGTGTACTTTCAGGTAGAGTTTTAAACCGAGGCCGATAACATCGAAACCGGATCCAAGATTACTGTTGCTCGCTGGTATTCGAACTTCAAGCATAAAAATACTCAGGATAATTTTTGACAATAGTATTGATATTATTTATATTATTTCGATATTTGGACAGGGGAACCAAATCCTGGTTCGATAATATAAAAAATAATCAAGTTTTATCACAATGATTTCTTGAGCAATTCAGACATTATAAATTATGACACTTCCGGTCCTCAGCATCAGCTTCGATGAATTAGAAACAATACTTGGAAAGATACAATTCGCTCTAACTGATAGAGGAATTTGCTTTCTGAGCTGGCGGCAGACAGGATGGCAGGATTTCTATCTTTCTCTGGAAGGTGAATTTATACCTGAAGTTGAAACCGGGAATGAAGCGGCGAAAGACTTTGCAGCAGAGCTGGGATCATATCTTAATGGGGATATTAAGGTTTTTACATGTGATACGGATCTGATCAATGTATCCACGTTTCAGAAAAAGATACTTGAAACCACGCGCTCGATCCCTTTCGGGCAGGTAAGATCGTACGGTGAGCTTGCGATGGAGGCAGGATTTCCAAATGCTTACAGGGCGGTCGGCAGTACTATGAAAATGAATCCCATACCCATTGTCATACCCTGTCACCGTGTTGTGAAATCGGATGGTTTTATCGGGGATTTCGGAGGCAGGCCGGATCTCAAGAAGATACTTCTTGAGATGGAAGGTGTTACAGTTGATAATAATTACAGATACGAATAGGAGAAAATACTGAAACTCTTGAGCCTTATAAATACCCATAAAGACATAAGAATTGCATACCCGTTGCTGACAGCAATTATTCTGTTCATAATTCAATTCGGATGCGCTGTTCAGTCTCCTCCCTCTGGCGGACCCGAAGATAAAACTCCCCCTGAGGTTCTGGAAGTCTTTCCAGCCAGGGATGAACTAAATGTGCCATTTAGTACGGAGGTATCATTGACCTTTTCGGAAAGGATGGATAAAACATCGGTTGAAAAGGCGTTTTTCATATCCCCCCAGCCTGAATCATATCCGGAGTTCAAATGGAAGGGAACCAGGCTTTTGATCAGATATAACGAAGACCTGAAAGAAGGCAGGACATATTCGATAAATATTGGAGCAGGCGCGACAGACCTTCACGGGGTAGCAATGAAAGAGTCTTATTCCTGGGCATTTTCCACAGGTAATTCCATCGATAGAGGTTTTATATCAGGTAAAGTCTATACTTTCGAGGATAAGGTGAAAGGGCTGGTTTGGGGGTATATGCTCAGCAGTGAAGAACCGCCGAATCCGTTTATCAGAAAGGGAGATTTCATAACCCAAACAGATGAAGAAGGTAATTTTGTTCTTTCTTATCTTGCTGAAGGAAGATACAGGGTGTTTGCCGTGAATGACAGGAATGAAGACCTGAATTTCTCAATATTCACAGATCCGGTCGGAATTCCACCGGCAGAGGTGGAGGTTACCTTCGGTGATACCGTTTCAGGACTGAAATTCCAGACGTCTCTGATAGATACTCTCCCTCCGCTGCCAGTTCTGATCCAGCCGATTGACAACCACCATATTATGGTTAGATTCAACGAACCTCTCGATGAAAGGACAGTAACGTCCGCAAATTTCAGAATTATGGATATGGCCGGAAGCAGAATTCCTGACGAGGAGATTACCATATACAGGAAAGCAGGCGATTTAAATACTTACTATATATTATTAGATGATCTGGTTCCTCCCGGGGAATACCAGCTGGAACTTTCCGGGATACGTGATGAACATTTAAATGAGATCACATTGATTAGAGATTCCTCGACAGTATTTACGGCTTCGGCACTGGATGATACTTTGAGACCGTCGTTGATTTCAATTTCACCTGCTGACTCTGCAGAAGAAATACCCTTATATTCAGGTATAAGAATGGAATTCGATCATCCGGTTGATCCTGATGATTTTGAGGGGAATATATCTCTTCTCGATTCATCTTTGAATTCAGTCTCCTTCAGGATGGAAATCATGTCACCTGTAGAATTCCTTTTTATCCCTGATATGCGCCTTACCTCTATGTCTTCTTATACTTTAAAGATATCTTCTGAAAATTTCTATGGAATAAATGGCCTCCCGGTGGTATTCCCTAAAGATGAATACATCTTCACAACTATGAGTATAAGGCAGACAGGTAATCTTTCGGGAAATCTAACTATTGCAGGAGATGCTGGAGGAGCATCGATCATAATCGAACTTGCTGATACAGAATCTGAGGAGAGTAAAAGAGCGGTAATAATGAATTCACAGGGAGGCTTTGAGTTTACTATGGTTCCAAGGGGTGAATACACTCTCAGTGCGTTCCTCGATATTAACAGTGACGGGAAATGGACAAAAGGAAGTATCAGGCCGTTTGTTCCGTCAGAACCTTTCGTGATATTCAATGATGTTCTGACCGTCAGGCCGGGTGTTGATAATACCGGGAACAATCTGAAGCTTATAATACAGTAATTAAATTTAACTTGATAATTAATTAACGTATTCTATATACTATTGAAGTATCAATGACTGATCATTTAAGCAGGGAAAAACGTAGCTGGAATATGAGTCAAATCAAGGCTGAAAACACAAAACCTGAATTGACTTTTAGATCACTCTTGCATAAGCAAGGATATAGATATAGCTTATTTAGAAAAGATCTGCCAGGGAAACCAGATTTAACCATGAAGAAATACAAAAGTGTAATATTTATCCATGGTTGTTTTTGGCATAGGCATAAGAATTGCAAAAGAGCAACTACACCAAAATCCAATACAACGTATTGGAATGCAAAATTTAAAAGAAATGTTGATCGAGATAAAGAAAATATTATTAAATTAAAAAGAATGGGTTGGAGAGTATTCGTAATCTGGGAATGTGAGTTAAAAAATCCTAAAGAAACATTAAATAAAATAATTAAACAAATTAACCAGAATTGAGGAATTCTTTGAATGACAGTTTTACAGTGGGTAGCTTATACGCAGGTATAGGCGGGATTGATAAGGGCTTTATAAAGGCAGGATATAAAGTATTGTGGGCAAATGAAAATGATCCGAATTCATGTATTACTTATGAAATAAATTTTCCTAAACACAAACTGTCTAAAATGGATATTTGGAAGGAATCTATAGATGAATTTCAAAATGTAGATGTGATTGTTGCCGGTTTTCCTTGCCAAGCTTTTTCAATTGCAGGTTATAGAAAGGGTTTTGATGATAAAAGAGGAAATCATTTTTATCGTATTGCGCAGATAGTAAAAAGACTAAAACCCAAAGTATTGTTCTTAGAGAATGTAAAAAATTTCCAGACTCATGATAAAGGTCGAACTTGGAATACGATTGCTGAAATAATTGAAGAAGAATTGCAATATAAAATGTATGACGAAGTTCTAAATACTATGTATTATGGGAATTTACCTCAAACAAGAGAACGATGGTATGCAGTTTGTTTCAAAAAAGAGGATGGAGGGAACTATCCATATAGTGAAGTTTTTAGATTTCCAAAAAAAATTAGTTTAAAAACCAATATTCAAGATATTATATGCAATGGTATGGTTGAAGAGAAATATTATTATAGAGAAGATAAGTATATGTACCAAGATCTTGTAACAAAAATTCGTAGAGAAGATACAGTATATCAATGGAGAAGAGTTTATGTAAGAGAAAATAAGAGCAATGTTTGTCCAACATTGACAGCTAATATGGGTACAGGAGGGCATAATGTTCCTTTAATAAAAACGGATTATGGTATAAGAAAGCTTACTCCCAAGGAATGTTTTATGTTTCAAGGGTATAATGATATTATTCTACCAGAAATTGCTGATTCACATTTATACAAACAAGCAGGAAATTCTGTTAGCGTACCTGTCATAAGTAGAATTGCATCGAAAATTAAGGAAGTCTTGATCAGTTGAAAAGTATTAATAGAGGAGCATATGTTTTTTAGAGAGCAAGATAAACAAAATCAAAAAGAGTATATTGAGAATTTGACAATAATAGGCAGTCTATCCAATCTTTTTTCAGATTCGAAAATACCGTTCTTGTTTTACAGAGTTGCAGAAAAAATATTTTGCAGGTCATTTTCAACAGATGATTTATCGAGAAGTGATATATCAATTGATTCCAAAAAGAAACTAATAGGGATCGGCTTAAAAACGTTTCTTGCAAAGAACAACAAGACATTTCAGAAAGTCGCGGAGTTTGATTCTGAAAGATATCTATATGGTAGTTTGTCAAAAAAACGACTTGTTAAAAAGATAGCCGAATTGAGAAATGCTAGGATAGAATTTGCCAGAAATTTATACAACCTTGACCAAATTCTATATCATTGTGTTATAAGAGATGAAAATAAGTTTCAGCTATATGAAGAGCCAATGGATAAGATTGATATTTTTAGAATTGGGAAAGTTAAATTAAATAGAAACACATTATTATTTGATGATGAAAAAAACCAATATAGCTTTTCGCTTTCAAAAAGTACATTGAGTAAGA
>JANQEH010000168.1 GCA_028278455.1 bacterium | reverse complement strand
CATAATCAAGTCCCCTATCGGTAAATGATACTGCCGTAGAATCATAAACTGAATGGAAATTCTCGATCCTGTTCTCATCCTCAGCCCTGTATAGTCTATATCCTTTAACGTCTACCTCGGAATTCTGGCTCCATTGAACAAAGATCTCACCATTATCGACTACCGGAAGCTGCAGGCCAGTCGGTATTTCTGGTGGAGTAATATCGTTATCCCCGCCTATTAAAGGATTACTGTCTGTATCTGAACAGCTGATTATGAACAGGGAAAATAGAATCAATACCGCTATTTTGACCGAAATGCATAACGTTTCTATTTTCATTAATAAACCTCCTTAAATTTAAACTACTAATATATGAATTATCAATTTAAATTAAAAGTCTATAATTATTCCTTCAAAAGAAGTTGCAGGTCTTAGAGTTTTAGTACTTGCATTTCAGGTAACTAATGTGTAAAATATTCCCTGATTTATACGATCAGTTTTTTATATTGTGCCAATTCCCGCAGCATTAATTCATTTAGTATCATCCCGATTATCTGAGAATAGCAGTAAATTAATGAAACGAAGCTTTGAATATATACTTTTTCGCTCTTTTGCCTTTCTGCTAAGGCTTCTTCCATTTTCCGTGCTCTCTGCAATGGGTAGATTCCTCGGTCTTTTAGCATATTACATGATTCCAATAAGGCGCAAAGTTACTCTATTTAATATAAAAACTGCATTTCCGGATAAAACTGAAAGTGAATGCAGACTGATATGCAGAAACACATATAAAAACTTTGGCAGGTATTTTTTTGAAACAGTGAGACTACACAGCATCCCGAAAGAGAAACTGAAAGAATTTATTAGAATCGAAAATACAGAAATCCTGGATGAAATGCTGGCACAGGATAAGGGAGTAGTCGGTGTAACCGGGCATTTCGGAAATATTGAGCTTCTCGGTGTTGCCGTTGCACGTTGGGGTTATCCGGTCGATATTATCTCAAAACCACCAAACAACAAGAGGGTGGAAGAAATAATGGATAAATGGCGCTCAGAATCTCCGCTAAATTTTATCAAAAAAGATGAAGGCATTACGGCTTTCAGGGAGTCTCTGGAAAAGAAAAGAATGCTTACTATGATTTCTGACCAGGATGCGGGAAAAGACGGCGTGTTCGTGGATTTCTTTGGGATACCGTCATCTACTAAACCGGGTTTAGCAGTTTTCGCGCTTAGATCAAAGGCCCCGGTCTACAGCGCATTTATAATAAATGAGGACATGAAGAACTACAGGATAGAAATCAGAAGAATATCAACAGATGACCTTACCGGCAAACCTCAGGAAAAGATTAAAGAGCTTCTTCAGAGATTTGCAGGTGTTCTCGAAGAGTATGTGCGAAAATACCCCGATCATTATTTCTGGATGCACAAGAAATGGAAATCGGCAGGCCTGTATAAGGATTTTTAATTTTAATAGAATGAGAATTTTGATTGTCCAAACAGCTTTTATAGGCGATGTAATCCTCTGTACACCGATGATAAAATCACTGGTTGACGCGGGTCATGAAGTGGGATTTGTCTTGAAACCGGAAGCATCGAACCTGCTGGAGAAAGACGATAGTTTAAGTCAACTTCATATTTACGATAAAAGGGGAAGGGATAGAGGAATAAAGGGATTCACCCGCATGTTGAAGGTTATAAAAAATTGCGATTATGAAACCGCTCTTGTTCCCCATCGTTCTATCAGGTCTGCATTACTGGTAAAAGCATCAGGTATACAAAAAACGATAGGTTTCGACAAAAGCGCTGGTTCATGGTTGTTTACCGATAAGATTGTTTACAGACAGGATCATCACGAGGTAATAAGAAATCACAGCCTGCTCGAACCACTCGGAATTACCGGGGAGCCGCCTCCACCTTATCTCAATTTCTCATTAGAGGATATTGAAAAAGCAGAAGAAGCTTTAACTGTCTGGGGAGTAGATGATGTAGAGACTCTGATAGCTTTCGGTCCAGGTTCGAAGTGGCTCACGAAGCAGTGGGGTGAGGAGAATTTCAAAGGTTTAGCTAAATTGATACTGAAGGAGTCTGACTGCAGGATAATCTGTTTTGGAGGCAATGAAGATATAGGATTATGCGATTCTATTGCATCAATAGATAAAAAAAGGATACACAACTCTGCTGGTATGTTCTCGTTAAGAGAATCTGCAGCAGCTTTGAGAAAAATAAAAATGGCGTTTTCTAATGACAACGGTTTTATGCATCTGTCTGTAGCAGCGGATGTCCCTGTTGTAGCAATTTTCGGTCCTACCGTTCCTGAATTTGGTTTTTCTCCCTGGGGGGAAAAGCATGTAATATCGGGTATAAACCTCGAATGCAGGCCGTGCAGGATACACGGATCTGAGAAATGTCCGGAAAAGCATTTTAAATGTATGAAGGAGCTTACGCCTGAAATGGTCTTTGAAAAGAGCAGGTCTATTATAGATGGGAATATCGAATAATGCCGGAATTGATCAGGATTAATATCGATAAACCGGAAAGGGATATTGTCAGTACAGCTGCAGAGAGCCTTAAGAAAGGTGAACTGGTAATCTATCCAACGGAAACCTTATACGGGCTGGCAGCAGACTGCAGTTCTGAGAAGGCGCTTCAAAGATTATTTGACGTTAAAAAACGTGACAGGACCAAACCTGTTCCGCTTATAGCTTCCACTATGGAAATGATAAATGAATATACAATCAATGTCAGTGGAACAGCAAAAAGACTTGCTGAAGAATTCTGGCCAGGCCCCCTTACATTGATATTCAGAGCATCAGAAAATGTCAGCAGGATCGTTACAGGGAACACTCACACAGTAGGCTTCAGGGTACCTTCTTGCAGATTGTGTTTAGACTTGGTTGAAACATTTGGAAGACCGATAACCGCAACAAGTGCGAACATCTCAGGTGAAGAAGGTTGCAGTAGGATAGAAGATATTAATGGTGAATTGAAAAATTATATTAGCCTGATCCTTGACGGAGGTGAAACAAATGAAATTGTACCTTCAACCGTACTGGCAGTTTATTCCGATATTCCGGTAATGGTCAGACAGGGAGTGATAAATATTGACAGGATCGAGGAGTTCCTAGGATTCCGAATTGTAAAAAGCAATACTGTGTAGATTTGCCACAATTATTTGATGACTCCAGATTGATCAGGTAAGCAAAACGATTGGCATTCAATTTGTAATACAAACAACTAAGGAAAATATTTGTGTATAAAAATATTTTATTTGTCTGTACAGGTAATTCATGCAGAAGTCCAATGGCTGAAGGAATATTAAAGAAAATGGTAGTAAATATGGATATAAAGGTATTATCTGCCGGTACGTCGGCAATTGATGGCGTTGCACCGGCAACAAACGGAGTTGCAGTCGCTAAAGAGAATGGGATTGACATCTCTGGGCTTCGTTCAAGCTACCTTTATGAAGAAATGATGACGGAAGCGGATCTCGTTCTTGTAATGGCGGAAGAGCATCTCGAATATATTAAACGTATGTATCCAAAGTATTATGATAAGGCGTATTTACTTACAAGATTCGGGAGAGAACATGACAAAAACCTGATCGAGGTAGATGTATATGATCCTTATGGCGGAGAGATCGATGAGTACCGTGAGACTTTCGAACACATCAGGAATGAGGTAGAAAGATTATTTCCGTTGATAATAAAAGACAAAGAAGAAAAATAACATGTTTGCAGTGGGATTTAACAAAATTTTATTAATCAGGACAGATAATATTGGCGACGTGATATTATCTGTACCGGTTGCCCATGAGATTAAAAAAAAATATCCGGATTCGAAAGTTACTTTGCTGTGCAGGAATCATACACAGATACTCGGTGAGCGCTATCCTGATATTGATTCTGTAATCCCGATTGATGATGAAAACAGAGAGGAACTGCCTTCAAGTGAGTTGATCGGGATCTTAAAGAAAGAGAAATTCGATTGTTGTATTCTGATCCATCCTACATTCAAACTTGCCCGTCTGATGGTTTCATGCGGGATACCGGTTCGTGTGGGAACAGGCTACAGGTTCTATTCATTCCTGTTTAACAGAAGACATTTCGAACACCGGAAAGAATCGATCAGGCATGAATCTGAATATAACCTTAATCTTCTGAAAACAATCGGAATTGAACCGGGAAAACCAGAGCTTGCGTTCGAGATTTCAAATCAGGAAATTAGCTCAGCTGCTGATGAATTGAAGGAGGCCGGTATAGAAGAAGAGGTGAAATACTGTGTGTTACACCCCGGGAGCAGGGGATCGGCAATGGATTGGTCTATCAGTAATTTTGCCCGTACCGCGGATTTATTGATAGAACTTTTTGGTTTTGAAGTTTTGATCACCTGGGGATATGGTGAGGAACAT
>JANQEH010000166.1 GCA_028278455.1 bacterium | reverse complement strand
TTGTAAACGTAAAAACTGCTTCCTCAGATTCAATGATGATCTTCTCCCTGAACCAGGTATTGATCCTGTAAGCCGCACCGTCATTGTATACCCTGAAATCCAATCCGAAGTCCTCTTTGAATTTCAGTGACAGTTCGTTGTATTTTTCCTCGATCTTTCTGGATTTTACAGGTACAACTGCATAGAATATATTATCGACACTTCTTTTCTTTGCGTCAATAACTTCAGCATTTCTCCCAAGTACGTTCTTTTTTAATATGCTGAGAGATATTGGGGAAGGAACAATTATTTCTTATGAATCCCAATACACAGAATAAAGAATACTTCCACCCACTTCAATCCTGACGTTTACCCTGCCATCAGGTGAACCTATCTCGTATACCTGGGCGGAAAGCAGAGTATTGATGCACACAGTAAAGAGGAAAACGGTTAAGCAAAATAAAAGATGCGATCTTCTATTCATTTCATTCTCCGTGTATTTCGAGTTATTTTGTTATCAAATAGTAAATACCAGCTGCAGATCTTTTACGATAAAATCCAGAAAAGGATTTATCGGATAGCACCATCCCGATAGAACTGACAACCGCTCAGAATAGCGCGGATAAATTTCAATGTGACAGCATTTGATACAAATTATCGCATTATGAAATCCTCTTTGAATTTTTACCGGGACAAGAAAAATGATCTGCGGTAAAATAAAAACAAAAGAGTATTTTTCACAGTAAAAATCTCAAATTATCACATTGAGTTAAAGAAATATTGTGTGTTTCTATGAGATTGGTTTTTTTTGTGAATAAGGTTTATAA
Source organism: bacterium (assembly GCA_028278455.1). Taxonomy (GTDB): domain Bacteria; phylum SM23-31; class SM23-31; order SM23-31; family SM23-31; genus JANQEH01. The sequence goes on along the minus strand of JANQEH010000166.1, from coordinate 94,564 downwards.
TCCCGTGGAAACAAAAAGGGCAGTTAAAAATAACTGCCCAAAAATGGTTTTATAAGTATTTGCTTAAAATCTATATTTTAACGCAATTACTTGCCTGGGGACCTTTAGGACCTTCTGTGATCTCGAATTCTACCTTATCACCTTCGCTCAAGCTCTTGAAACCTTCGCCTGATATAGCTGAATGGTGAATAAAGACATCCGGGCCACCATCATCCTGAAGAATGAATCCGTATCCTTTATTGTCATTAAACCATTTTACTGTACCTTTAGCCACAGTACAACTCCTTGAAATTAAATGTTACTTTATACTTGTTCAAGGTCATTTGACCTCGGTGTCAAAGTAAACATTATATTTAGATTTGTCAAGCATTTATTTTTACAGGAGATACATTAATTATGTAAGTGATGTTTTTTTCGTTATTTTTAATAATGGAGTTTGATTTTTCTCAAGAGAAAAACATTGAATATTCATTGTGGTTTTTCTACATTGAAAATAGAGATAGAATTCAGGGCAGACTACCGTTTCCTGATCCCACAATAGACCAATTTCGTCATTATCACTCAATTATAAATCCTTAAGGAATTTTATGGCATATTTTATAGGAATAGACATAGGCACAACCAGTGCAAAAACAATCCTTGTAAATGAAGAAGGAATTCCTGTATCGGTAAAATCAACCGAATATTCTTTAGAAACTCCGCAACCAGGCTGGGCTGAACAGGACCCCGAAGACTGGTGGGCAGCAGTTGTGCACAACATAAAGTCAATGATTTCTAATTCAAATATTGATCCTTTTGATGTAAAAGGAATCGGCCTCTCAGGTCAGATGCATAGTTCGGTTTTTATTGATGAAAAAGACCGGGTGATCCGTCCCGCGATACTCTGGTGTGATCAGAGAACCGTGAAGGAGACCGGCCAGATTATGAGAAAGGTTGGAAAAAAACTAATAATAGAATTAACACACAATCCTCCCCTAACAGGCTTTACCCTGCCAAAACTTATATGGCTAAAAAATAATGAGGAAGATAATTATAACAGGATATGCAGGATCTTACTGCCCAAAGACTATATCAGGCTAAGACTAACTGGTGAATATGCAACTGAAGTGTCAGATGCCTCCGGCACACTGATTTTCAATGTCAAAAAGCGAAAATGGTCTGATGAAATCATTGAAGTTTTTGGATTGAACAGGGACTGGCTGCCTGATTGTTTTGAATCAACAGAGATAAGCGGTTCCCTGTCAGGATCTGCGGCTTCAGAAATTGAGCTAAAGGCAGGTATTCCCGTTGTCGGAGGGGGAGGGGACCAGGCGGCAGGGGCCGTAGGTAATGGAGTTATCGAAAATGGTGTACTATCCGCTACGATTGGAACTTCGGGTGTGGTTTTTGCCCATAGCGATAAATCCGTCATGGATCCAGAGGGAAGGCTGCATTCTTTCTGTCATGCTGTACCCGGAAAATGGCATGTAATGGGAGTCATGCTTTCAGCAGGGGGCTCCTTCAGGTGGCTCAGGGATACACTCTGCCGTGATGCGGTTCTGGAGGCACAGCTCCATCGAAGTGATCCCTATGAAATCATGGCATTGATCGCGAAAAATATACCAATCGGTTCCGATGGCCTTGTCTTCCTTCCTTATCTTACAGGTGAAAGGACACCTCATCCCAATCCAAAAGCACGAGGAGCTTTCATCGGTCTTACCTCGAGACATAAAAAAGATCATTTTATTAGATCGGTAATGGAAGGTGTGACCTTTGGAATGAATGATTCTCTTAACCTAATCAGAAACATGAAAATCAATATCGATCAAATCAGGCTATCCGGGGGAGGAAGCAGGAGTGAGTTATGGAGACAGATGCAAACGGATATCTATAATTATGAAACTGCAGTAACAGGTATGGATGAAGGTCCGGCATTCGGCGCAGCTGTAATTGCAGCAGTTGGAACCGGACATTTTTCTTCTATAGATGAAGCATGCAGAGATTGGATCAAGATCGAAAAGAAATATACTCCTGATGCTGAAAATTCGGTTAGATACAGGGATTATTACGGTATCTACTCCTCTCTGTATAAGAAGTTAAAAATTACTTTCTCTGAATTATCGGATATTTGAAAATCAAGAGATAAATCTTTGTTGTGGAGAAATCAGGCATAATTAAATTACGGTATTTACTTTCTATTGGAGGTTAGGTTTCTTGACCAGTAAGCTACCATATTCAGATAATAAGTCTATTTTCTCACCGACTCAATGAATTCATAGTAACACCTGTCCTTTTCGAGAATATGTTTTTTCCACCAGTTTTCAAGAAATTGTAGTACTTCACAGCAGGATGTATTTTGATCTGTGTAAAACTGATTAAAGATATCGTACAGTCTCTTTTTCAGGTTTTCATGATACTCTTTATGTTCTGCCAGCTGAGGAAATCTGATCTGTTCCATGTAACTTTCTTCAAAAGAAAAATGGTAAAAGGTATAATCGCTCATTTCTTTCATTATTGAGTCTATCACATCACTACCGCTCTTTGCATCTATTGCTTTTTTCAGATCGTTAATCATATCAAAAAGCTTCTTATGCTGCGCATCTATAATTTCATGATTTACATTATATTCATCTTTCCAATCGTTAGAATCCATATTAGCACCCATGATTTATAAAATTTTATCTACAACGTATCGTTACCAATTAATGTATCCAGGTCAAAATAATCCTTTGACAGATATCCGGATTGGACATATTTATGAATAGATATTCAAAGTACATTTTGTCTTTCCAATAGTTATAATGGATATTACTTACATATTTTAATATTGAGTGAACACATGTACGAAATATCATCTCTTCAAAATTATGTAATAGCCTTTTATTGTTTTTACTTTCTCTGTTATCCTTACTTCAATATCTGCTATAACGAATATTCCCATGTTCATCCTTGACTTAGCTGGATTCAGCATAGTTCTGTTCGAATTCCTGCAATACTGTTTCGGTCATTTTTCTCTTAAGATGCATTGAAATGTAAATATCCAGCGTCTAAGATTTTATTAACTGTTTATTATCCATCAATATCTTTTCGATTCTGTCTGATTCGCGTAAAATCCATCTGTATTTAGCCAGGGTACCAAGTCATAAGGATTATGTTCAAATTCTGTGCCAAAAATAGGACTTTTCTATTTCGCTGGATGTTTTTCCCGGGATTCGCAACTTATAAAATATTGAAACAATACCGTTAAGATCATGATTTATTTTGCTGTAAATATACTACAACCCGGGTGTTTTTTTTAATACATATACCCGGAAAAATAAAAATTCTTAAACCTGGGGTACTCAGTTTATTAATTGGCATATAGTTTGCTGAAAGGTTGATTCAAAACTAATAAACGCTTTGAGGAATTCAATGAAACTACCTATAATTTTATTATTATTTCTGCTGTTTGTCAGCGGGATTTCACCTGCACAGGAAAAATTCACGATAAGCGGTACATTGAAAGATGCGACAACCGGAGAAGTCCTCATCGGAGCAAATATTTATATCCGAACTCTAAAAACGGGTACATCAACCAACGTATACGGTTTTTATTCACTTACTCTTCCAGCCGGCAGATACGAAACTGAGTTCAGCTATATCGGTTACGACACAAAAAATGAAACAATTAATCTTAATATGAACCGGAAATTCAATTTAGAGCTCAAGCCGGCTGTCAACCTTGCTGATGAATTAATAATTACTGCAGAAAAAGCAGATGAGAATATCAAATCGGTTGAAATGGGTATAACTAAATTCAAACCATCTATGGTAAAAACCGTTCCAATTCTCTTCGGGGAGCAGGATATTCTTAAGACTATACAATTTCTACCGGGTGTTAAGGCGTCCTCGGAAGTGAACAGCGGTTTTTCTGTCAGAGGTGGCAAAGCAGATCAGAACCTGATTCTTCTTGATGAAGCTCCGGTTTACAATGCTTATCATATGCTGGGAATATTTTCGGTTTTTAATCCCGATGCGATAAAGGATGTCAAACTAATAAAGGGATCATTTCCTGCTTCATATGGAGGAAGACTTTCATCAGTGCTTGACATGACAATGAATGAGGGTAATAACAGGGAGTTCTCATCTGAAGGCGGTATTGGATTGATCTTTTCCCGTTATACACTCCAGGGACCTATCGTCAAAGAAAAGGGATCGTTTCTTATTTCAGGCCGCAGAACATGGGCAGATCAGTTTTTTAGATTCTCCAAAAATGAGGACACAAAGAATTCAAAGCTTCATTTTTATGATCTGAATATGAAGGCTAACTATCAGGTTGGGGATAACGACAGACTTTTCATATCCGGCTACTTCGGCAGGGATGTGATCGGTTATAAAGATGAATTCGATTTCAATTGGGGAAACTCGACAGCTACCATAAGATGGAATCATATATTCAGTGAAAAACTGTTTTTGAATTCTTCACTTATTCACAGCGATTTCGATTATATTATTACATCTAAATCAAACAGCAGCAATATCAAGATCACCTCTTCTATCAAAGACATCAATCTTAAAGAGGATTTTCAGTATTTTAAGGATCCTGATAATACATTTTCCTTTGGATTGAACCTGATTCATCACAAATTCCTTCCCGGTGAGATTACTCTGGCTGACCGGCAGGAAACATACAGGCAGAAGATCTCAAATAAATATGCCATAGAAAGCGCCGTATATTTCTCCCACAAATATTCAGCGAATGAAAAACTGAATTTTGACTATGGATTCCGCCAGTCATCTTTCAGTATTATCGGACCAGGTGAAACATACAGTTTCGATGAGAACGGAAGGCTGACAGGAACAAAATCGTATAAAAAGAATAAGATCGAAAAAAGTTACTTTGGTTTCGAACCGCGTCTTACAACGAATTTCATACTCGATGAAAATAGTTCATTCAAGGCTTCTTACGCCCGAAACAGGCAGTATATACACTTACTTTCTAATTCATTCGCCAGCACTCCTCTTGATGTCTGGCAACCGAGCACTACAAATGTAAAGCCCGAAATTGCCGACCAGGTTGCCTTGGGCTATTTCAGAAATCTGCTGGGAAATAATATCGAATCTTCTCTTGAGGTATATTATAAAGACCTAAAAAACCAGATAGAATACAGAAATAATGCCAATATAGTCCTGAACCAGTATGTCGAAGGTGAACTGGTCTACGGAACCGGGAGGTCTTATGGGGCGGAATTATTTGTCAAGAAAAAGAATGGCAGACTTACCGGCTGGATAAGCTATACTCTTTCCAAAACCGAAAGAAAATTCGAGAAGATCAATGATGGAAAGTACTTTCCTGCAAAAAACGACAGAACACATGATTTTTCTATCGTTTCCATGTATAAAGCAAATCCCAAATGGTCCTTCTCAGCAACCTGGACTTATCACACTGGAGATGCCGTCAGTTTTCCGAGCGGTAAGTACATAGTAGATGGCAGGATCGCAAACTATTATACTGAAAGAAACGGATACAGGCTTCCTTCATACCATCGTCTGGATCTCGGGATAACTCACGAGAATAAGAAAAGGAAATGGTTTGAATCGAACTGGAATTTTTCTTTGTACAATGCATATGGGAGAAAAAACGCTTTTGCCGTATATTTTCGTGAAAGTAAAACCTCTCCAGGTTCTATGGAAGCAGTAAGAGTATCTCTTTTCAAATTCTTTCCGACATTCACCTTTAATTTTAAATTTTGAGGCAGATATGCTATATAAAAGTATAAAATCCATGAAAAAAATGCACACTTTCGTATTTTGTATCCTGTTAACAGCAGCAATCTGTATATCCTGTACTGATGTAATTACGGTCGATCTTAACACCGCTGAGCCGAGGATTGTTATTGAGGGTGTTATTACCGATCAACCAGGCCCGTATAGAGTTACCATCCACAAAACAACAGATTATTTCAAACCCGGTGATTTTCCACCTGTTTCAGGCGCTGTAGTCAGAATTTCCGACAACACTGGAAATTCTGAATTACTCCAGGAAACGGATACAGGTATATATATTACGACAGACATCCAGGGGGTATCGGGTAAAACATATACACTTTCTGTAGAATCAGAAGGAGAGAACTATACGGCATTCTCTACCATGCCGGAAGCGCTTGAACTTGATTCACTCACATTCTTTGCTGATGAAGATTATCCCGATGAGTATTCCGTGGTATGTTTTTTTCAGGACCGTGTAGATATTGAGGATTATATCCGTCTTAAAGTATTCAAAGAGGGTGTATTATCCCAGGAGTATTACCTGTATGATGACAGGCTCACCGATGGGATGTATATTGATTATGAGTTTTTTGAAGAGACTTTTTATTCCGGAAACGAAATCAAAGTCGACCTCCTGACATTTGATAGATCTGTATATGAATATTTTTCCACCCTTTGGAATATAGTTACCTACGATGAAGGGGAAGACGATGATGACGATGGTGGGGGTGAGGCCCTTTGGGGACAGCCAGCTAATCCATTATCAAATCTAACGAATAATGCCCTTGGGTATTTTGGAGCAGTAACGGTCAAGACATACACCATAATAATCCAATAATTTCTGTTTATTTCAAAAGAACTGACTATTTTTCTTTTTTATTGCAATAGCAGTCTCTATTATCTAAATTGTGACAGCTTCCATTTCATATATCTGTAACTGTAGATATCAGATCTCTATTTCAATACTCCTGAACCTTATACACGTTTCCAGATTCCAGTTATCTCTTCAGTATTAATTTGATTTCTCTGCACATATGTCGGTTAAAAAAAATTAAAGGGGGAACAATGAAAATGATCCACTCGCACATCGAGATCAATTCTTCAAGTGAAGATGTCTGGAGAATTCTGCTCGATTTCAAATCTTATCCGGAATGGAATCCATTCATAAAGAGTATTCATGGGGAACCAAAAACCGGGACTAGATTGAAAGTCAGTATTCATGCACCAGAAATGAAACCGCAGGATTTTTCTCCTGTTGTAAACACTGTCTGGGAAAACAAACAGTTTCGATGGAAGGGCAGGTTGGGGATACCTGGTCTTTTTGAGGGTGAGCATATGTTTATTATTGAAGAACTCGATCCCAGGAAAATAAGGTTTCACCAGAACGAGGTTTTCAAAGGGATACTCGTTCCGATGTTTGACAATGTGCTGAGACAAACACTGGAAGGTTTTAACTATATGAATGAAGCATTGAAAGAAAGAGCAGAGGAAGAATGATCAATATTTATTGATATTCTGATAATTTTTTGTTTTATTAATCGGCGATAGGAAACCGCTGAATTCAATAGAGAAACTCCAGAGAAGATAACAAGGAGGAGACTGTGAACATCCGTTTCATCGAACCTTTTTCGCGGGCATTCGGCAGGATGAAAAAAGCCCTTTTCAGCCCATTTGACCTTAAAAAATGGTTTGTTGTAGGATTTACCGCTTTCCTGGCAGGACTAACCGATTATAACGGAGGCGGAGGTGATGATGACAGGGGAGGACATACAAGTCTTGAAGATGTAGTGAACGCTCCATATGAGTTGTGGGACTGGTTAAATTTTAATCCCGGCTGGTTTGCCCTTATAATTATCGGTTTAGTAGTGGTTACAGGATTGATTTTCCTCCTTAATTGGCTTACATCACGTGGTGAGTTTATGTTCCTCGATAATGTCGTTCATAACCGTGCACAAGTTATTAAACCATGGAATGATTACAGCCAGCATGCAAATTCGCTCTTTTTATGGAGAATAAGTTTCACATTCATCTGTATTGGAGCGATACTGTTGTTCATGTATATGGGGTATATGGTAGCACGAAATATTTATTTTGGTGATTATGAAGGATTTACAACCGCTTTAGTGGCTGGGGGATTAATACTGTCATTTGTCACTTTTGTGATTATTGCCGGATTCATTTCAATGTTCCTGACAGACTTCGTTGTCCCCATAATGTACAAAAGAGGTGTCTCTGCCGTACAGGCATGGGAGGTATTTATACCGTTATTCAGAGAAAACCTGTTCTCATTTATCGGGTATGCAATATTGATATTCATATTATGGATCATGATAGTGATAAGCATTTTTATAGTAGGGATATTCACATGCTGTATCGGATTTATATTTCTGGTGATACCTTATATCGGAACAGTTACAATTTTACCTGTCCATTACACTTTCAGATCATTCAGTGTGGAGTTTTTAGAGCAATTCGGTCCCGATTTCAAGTTATTCCCTGATTTGGATGAAGGAACGGAAGAAATACATGTACATCAGGATGATTAATCAGGGCAAGAAGAAATTATTTCTTATGTTAACAGAAATAACTATAAAAAGAACCGAAAATGTAAAGTATGCTTTTAATAAAGTTGTCCCTGCGGCAGCGCTCCTGGTCATGCTGTCACTCCCGGTATTTATAAATCCGGGATCTCTCGACCTGCAGATATGTTATTTCAAATCACTGACAGGATACAGCTGTCCTACTTGTGGGCTCAGCAGATCTTTTCACGCAGTAACTCAATTCCACTTTGCTGAGGCATTTAGTTTTCACCTGATGGGTCCGCTGCTGTATCTCGGATTTCTTTGCGGATTTATAAAATTCGCTTTTGAATCTATTTCCGGAGATGAAATCAAGTTCAGATTGAATAAGGGTATGAAAAGAATCCTTTTTTCATTATTTGCGGTTGCCTGGGCAGGTTTTTGGGTTGTAAGGTTTATTTCTGAATATAATACGATATAATTGTACTGCCTAATATAGATATGAATCGAGTATAGAGCTGTTATTGTTGAACATATCCATCTGGTTGTTCAGCGATATCAGCATCTGCTGCAATTTTGAGTATTCCAACTTCAAGGCTGCCTCTCGTGTTTCAAGAATTTTCTCGTAGTTTTCGATCCTTCTGTCCAGATTATCAACCTGTTCTGATATCGAGCTCTTCTTCGATGATATAACCCCTCCCGACCTTGTATATCTTTTCATCAAGTCTTCTATTCTCTGTCCGACACCTTCATCACCCTGAAAAAGTCTAATAACTCCTGCGAGATCACCTTCCAGTTGTTCATCCAGTTTGTCCTGGTCCGAGATCGATAGTTCACCAGACCTGCTGATCGTGATCCCGATGTCAGCCAGTGTATTTAGTATAGAGTCATCATCCGTACTTATCTGCCCGGTTACAATATCGGAAAGCTGGTATCGCAGTGTTGTCAGAGATGCATCACCATAGAGCTCACCATGTTCGTATGTAGATGTATCTATATTTGTTTTATCCCGCAGGTATGTTACGGTCTTGTTATAAGTTTCGATAAATGAATCGATTTGATCTTTAACCTCATTCAGGTCATTCTCAACTGAGATATATCCATCGTGTTCCGAATCTTCAAAGGTAGAATACAGATCTATAGTAACTCCGTCTATGACATCGTCTATTGTATTGCTCTGACGAATAATTTCCAGGCCGTTTATCATAAATACAGCATTAAGCTCATCCGGATCACGGACCAGAAATCCCCCATCCGTCCCAGATGCCTCTTGACGTTCACCATTTTCATCGAGAATACCGAGTACTGTCAGCAGCTCATTATTCTTTTCATCATTCAGGTTTATCCTGTTATCGTAACCTGTCTCCTTACTTGTTAATGTGAGCCGCGATGTTCCTGCAGTATCATAGATAACGCTTGCGGATAGGGATAAATCGGATTCGTTGATCGCCTCCGCTATTTTTTGCATTACTTCTTTGTTTGAGTCATCCTTTGAAATATCGATCTTCAAATCAGCATATTCACCATTTCCGTCAGCAATCCGGATCTCCTGTTTTCCGAGATCACCCAATTCTGTACCATCAGATGAAAACCTGGAGGAATGGGCAATATCTACTCGCGCTATGCTGTTTACCCGGATGCTGTATGAACCAGTGACAGCGCTATTTGAAGCCTGCACCTTGTATTTAGCCTCATCAGAGCTGACAGCAGATTTTGTCAGCAAAGCATTCAGGGAAACAGTTGAACTGAATTCATCTGCAATATCCTGAAGCGCCTTCAGGTTTGTTGACAGGTCAGTGTAAACCGAACTCTTGTTATTCAGGTCTGATTTTTTGTTTTCGAGTGTGGTTATATTTGCCCGCTCGCTAACCAGAGCCTGTTCCACATACTCATCAACAGATGTCGGAAACGAATAGTATGATGATATCGAAGACATATTATTACCTACTTGTTATCCCAGGATCAGGCGAACAGATTCTTCAGAAGCTCCATGTCGCTGCTGTACATTTCCGTGCCTGAATAAAACCCGGTCCCGCTTACCCTGCTGTTCCGCATTTCGGTTATCTTATTAAACATATCGTTAAGTGATCCTTCAATATCGATCCCGCTTTCCTCGGCAGCTTCCCTTATAAAATCAGGAGCACTCTCAACTAAAGCCGCAGAATCAAATTCTCCGCTCATTATCGCTTCACGCACAGAATTTTCGAATTCCTTTATTTCTGTTTTCTGTTCGTCCGATAATTGGGATTTGTCTATTTTGAGGAGATCCATTAACGGACTACTGCCTGCTCTCCCGCCTTTCATCATCTGCATTCCACCCATTCCTACCGGAGGTCTGCTTCCCATACTGCCCTTACGTTCCATAATTCTGTCAAATAAACCGTTAATAGTTTCTTCTACGCTTGTACCATTCTCCTGAGCCATAGTCTGGATAAATTCAGGTGCCTGTTCTGCAAGCGCTGCTGCATCAAACTCACCGCTTCTAATACCCTGCCGGACTAATTTACCGAATTCTTTTAATTCAGAAATTTCAGATTCGCTTAGATTTGCAGGATCGATCTGGAATGCCTTCCCGATAGGTCCTGCCCCGTTTGCCATTTTTTGTGGGCCAAAGCCGCCTACTCCGTTCATACTAATCGAATTAATTCCCATTTCTACTCCTTTCAAAAGTCGTCTCGGTTTCCGAAATTAACTCTCTGAAGTCTGCTTTCGCTTCTTCATCAAGCTAATTGATTTCTGTAACTATTTATCGACCTTGAAAGTCCCAAAAAAGTCCTGACCGCGAGGACAGTACCTTAAAAACATAGAATTTCTATTAATTTCCATTTAATACAGCTTCTTTGAACTCAGATGGTGTCATGTTCTCAATCTTTTTGAATGCAGAATAGAATCCTGATTTAGACTTGAAGCCTGACTCGTAAGCAATTGTCATCAGTTTGAAATGATTATTACCCGGTTCAGTAAGTTTGATTTTGAATTCCTTTACCCTGTATTCATTCACGAATGTATAGAAATTCTTCTTAAGTTTCTTGTTTATAACCTGTGTGATATAGTGTCTAGGGATACCAAGCTCTTTTGATAGATCGTGAATAGTAAAATCTTCATCAAGATAGGGTTTCTCGGTTTCCATATAACTGACGAGCTCTTCCAGAACACTGCCCGATTCCTGCTCGTTCAATCCGGATTTTTTGTATTCAGGTTCATTGTTATTCACTGCTGAAGAAGCCGGTTCAACCGGAATCTTACTGATGTCTTTGAAAGATCTCCGTCCGGAATAAATGAACAATGAGAAAAAAAGTATAAAAGACGATAATACCGGCAGATCTGAATAAACAGAATTCTTCTCATAATGCAATTCTATACCGCCGATGATAAAAGTTATAATGTATGCCGGCGTAAAGATCTTTAACATATTCCTGAGCAGAAAAAATTCTGATAGATCAATGCATTCATTTCCGGTAATTCCCAATAGGCTGTGATGATTGTAACGGATGAAAATATACAATAAATACGCTAACGCAAATAACGAAGGTATCAATAACTGCATAGAAAGAATAAACACATAATCCGTTTGTATAATTGAATTATCAAAAGGCGTATTTACTTGTCTTAACCAGAATACGGTATATACTGTAAGGACAAATACAAAGGGGATAAAATGCAGATACTGCACTTTTTGTAAACTGAAATTGCTATCAATGAGACTTCTCTCGTAAAATAAAATCAAAGGTCCGTAAAGGAGAATAAATATTGAAGATATCCTGCAAACCAGTATACTGGAAAGATCCAGCAGGCCGCAATAAACGATCACCAATAAGTGAACAGTTATTAATGGCAGGAGTATTTTCAAATAAGCATTAGTCTTGAAACTCTGTTTTCCCGAATAGAGCATAGCCGTACCTGCAGCTGCCAGTATTAATCCTGTAAGTTGAAGTTCACGCATAATAATTCCGTATCATCTATAAATTTCATTGGGTAGTTTCAATTAAATACACCTATTTCTTTTCACTATCAACTGCCAGGTTTGCGCTGAGCCAGATATCCTGAAACTGCGCAGACTGTGAAGTATTTCTCATTCCACCGGTCATACCTCCTCTGCCACCACTCATTCCACCTCTGCCGCCTCTGCCGCCACGTCCACCCATTCCACCAGACATGCCTCCACGGGCTCCCATGCTGCCTGTCATGCTGGATCTATTCTTCATCAGTGCCTGAGAACCGCCGATTTCAAAACCGATTTTCATCTTCGATCCAGGATTTGATCCTATAGCAAATGGTGTAATACTACTTTCCTCTAATGGGATTGCAAGCTCGGTGGTTATGGCGTCATTCTCATTGGAATATGATCCCCGGGGAATATTCTCTGCATCATCAAGCTTATAAAACACTCCTCCATTCGTAGTTACAGTAAGTCCTCTAATAAGGTTTTTCTGGCGTTCTTCAAGCTCAAGTCTCATTTCCTCGGGCATTTGGGCAGGTATATTCTCACCCAACCTCTGCCTCGGATCCATTTCCGGAACAAGCCTGACACCTAATACTTTTTTCTTCTTGTTTTCGTCATCAAGCCAGACGGTAAGCCCGGACATTGAAAATCTTCTCGATAATGCCAGCCCTTTGAAACTGATCAGCAAATAAAGGTTGTCTTTATCATTTGTTATACCGAGGAACATGTCCTGCTTGTCGTAATTCTGCAGTTTAAAATTCTGCCAGTCCGCTGCAATGCCGTCTACAGATATCTTCTGATCTGTCCACTGGCTGTCAATAGTTTTATTTCCACATCCCGGCAACAGGATGAATACGGAAACGATCATAAATAATGTAATTTTTCTTACCATTTTATTACTCCGTTCAATTTTTTCATGCTTATGCAATTATTTAATATTTTACCTCGAAAAACACACTATCACTGTTAAAAGCGCTGAAAACACCAAGCCCGTTAACAATATTTGTTAACGGTTCATTCAGGTCTCTCGAATCCTGAGACTGCGTTTGGTAAAGATCCGCATATTCCTGGTTAACCATATATATTTTTGCCCGGTGCCTGCCAAGATATTCAAACTGCATGAAATTTAGCCTGAGGCTGTCAGCAGTTGATGGCCTCGTTCTTATCCTGAAAATTCCCCTGAAGGGAAATATCGTCGTATCAACAGGTTGGGGATTGGGATCGACTGTCTCGATCACCGCAAAATACAGGGATTCGCCATCTCCATCCCAATAAAGCATCATTTGACTTTTCTCGAACTCCTCAGAATATCTCCATTCCCAGGTAAGCTCGGTTGGATATATGATTTCATCGCTTGATGCATGAATACCTTCAGGAGGTGGGGGGATGACAGTCTCTCCGTATGCTAATTTATCGCTATAATTTACTTCTATTCTGACCGCATCCCCCTCATTTAGAGAAAGGTCACTTCCTTCATAATGATAATACCCGCTGTCTCCGGGACTTGATTGAAGTGTATACCGGATCCCATCCTTTATCAACGTAACTTCTGCATCATTTATAGGAGGAGCGGACAGCTCATCTGTCCCTAGTGGCAGCGTAGATGTAATCCGTACATCCGTTACAGATTCACCCGCATATATATATGCCTGAATTACGATTTCATCTGTATTTGGTTCTACAGAAGATTCTGAAGTACAATTAAAAAATAAATAAGTCGCTGTCAGGAATAATGAAAATAATATCTTAGTCATTTAATACCTCATTTTATATAGAGTTTTACAGACATCGTAGGGGTAAATCCGAGCATCAGTACATCTGTAATTACAATAGGTGTGGTATCAAGCTCATACTTCTTGTAATAAACATTTTTGTGATTGTAAGCATTGAAAACGGAAAGGCCAATATCAAAAGCAATCTTATCGGTTTCGAATCTTCTCGATGCGCTGATGTCGAGCCTGTGATATGGTGTAAGCCTGTTGGAATTTTTATCGCTGACGTGAATATAACTGATCGAATTGTCATCGAGCATAGTGAGATAATACTGGCTTTCAGGAGATGTATATGCTCTCCCGCTGGCATAAACCCATGTACCTGCAAATTTCCACCGGTTCCATGAGTAACTTCCTACCATTTTGAATTCATGCCTCCTGTCATGATCTGCTGGAAAGGGATCTCCGTTATTGAGTTCCGGGAAAATATATTCTACTTCACCAAGTGTATATCCAGCCCAACCTGTCAATTTCCCTCGCTTTTTCTGGAGAAAAAATTCTATTCCTTTTGAGGAACCGGTTCCAAGGAACAAGGGATTATTCGCCTCAGTACCCTGCCTCCTTATTCGTCTCGTGTACTCCACAATATTCTCAATATCCTTGTTATAAGCCTCCACATCAAGCAGATAATCTCTATTCTCATAGCTCAATCCGAGCACCTGATGTTCGGCATACATCGGCAGCAGTTCATCATCTGCAAGCAGCCAGAAATCTCTGCTGCCCTCCAGTACATTCTCATTGGCTATCCTGCTGACGAACTGATTATACTCTCCCCAAGCTCCTTTAACATTGATTTGATCAGTTAATTTTAAGACAAATGATGCTCGCGGTTCGAAATAGTCTTTATCCGTTTTATTGTAATTATTAGACCTGATCCCGACAGTCAATTCCATTCTGTGGAAAATATCCCATTTATCCTGGATGTATATTGCTCTCTGGATAGCATCGGTCTTTCTTGAAAACATCTCAAGTGTATCATTATATGTAGATGTATATTCCGTATTGAATTTTCCGAATTCTCCTCCGATCTTGATTTTATGTGAGTTTGTAACCTGTATCTCATTGTCGAAACGGATAGTCAAATCACCGACTTCGTTATCTTCCTCTGTGGCGCCAACAAGTCCGCGTGCTACACGCGTGCTGTCATTTGGCGCAAGATCGCTATTTGTCTGACGGTTCCTGTCATAATTGCTGAAATATTTTGAGGTGGCTGCAAGAAAATTTGAATAAATCCTTTCATTCCACTGGCGTGACCACTTCCCGCTTATTCCAAGATTCCCCCATTCAGTTATATTATTCATGGTCATACTCCCCTCGCTTTCCTCATCGGAGAATCTGAATCTTATACCGCCGAAGTCCTGTGACTGATCGAGATTATCTTTTCCCATATAAAAACTTACTGCCATTATATCTTTCTCAGTCGGTGTCCAGGTCAACTTACTGTTCATATCAAAAAAATAAAAATCCGGATTTTCGGTCCCCTGCATAAAATTAGCTCCTCCTCTTCCCTGTCTCATTTGAAAATTACCGGTATTTGTATTTGTATCTTCATCACCAGTCATAAATCCGTAAATATTATTATAAAGTGAACTTTTTATAAAATCCGTATATGACCTTCTGGTTGAGATAAGAAAATTCATTTTATCTGTAACAGGCATTTCAAACACCGCATTTGCACTCAAAAGATTTGCTCCAACTGCAAGACTCTTATTGTTAACATTTCCTGTTTTCCCTGTAATATCAACAACACTCGATATTCTTCCTCCATACTCAGCAGGAAATCCACCTTTGAACATTTTAATATCCTTCACTGCATCCGCATTGAATGCACTGAAAAATCCGAAGAAATGATCCACATGGTAGATCTTCATCCCGTCAAATAAGATCAGGTTCTGGTCCGGTGTGCCCCCCCTTACATAAAGACCGGAGGAACCGTCATCCGCTGCACTTATTCCAGGGAGCAGCTGAAGTGACCTGAATACATCCACTTCTCCGAAATTAGGCAGAGTCTTAAGCTGGTTTGGAGATATTTTAACCTGGCTTACCTTCTCCCTGACTACATCGATCACCCTCGCTTCTGCTGTGACAACAACTTCTTCAGATATAAATGCCGTTGGCTTGATTTCTATATTTAATATTTTCACCTCCGGAACTGTATTATCTACAGGTATTTCTCTGGGCCTATACCCGATATAACTGACTTGGAGAGTACATACCTCCGCAGGTACATTGAGTATAACAAAATATCCATCTATATTTGTTGCTGCTCCCAGCCTTGTGCCCTTTAGAACAACATTTGCACCCGGCAGACTTTCGCCTGTATCAAGGTCTTTTACATATCCTGAAACACTTCTTCTCTCATTATTAACTGTTTGCGCTGTAACAGCTTTTACCATTAGAAAAGAGAATGCAGGGATGATAACAGAGAACACTAATAATCTTAACTTCAAACTGTGCATTATTCCTCCGGTAATGAAATATTTAAATCCTTACTAAAAGATGTTATAATCGAGCACTCCGGGCGAATTCTATTCATATAATATTTGAATTAATATGAAGGCCTGCCTAGCCAGGGCAGACCCTCATCTATATCGCATGCAATATTTCTGGTATGAGACTTTTAATTATTCTCCCCCGATACCTTTACTTTTTTTGTGCCTGCCTAACCAACCGAATCCACTTGGGAGATCGTCAGGAATTCCGTCACCGTTCTCATCTGTAAAGGCCGGAAGCCCATTCTCAAGGTTTTCTTTGATCTGCTGTCTCCAGGCTCTCATTTCCTGCATATCTTCCTGTAACTGCTCTCGGGTTATATTATCCGGGATACCATCACCATCCTCATCGAGAAGCTGAAACTGCTTCTTCATGTAATCTCTCAGCGAAGTATCAGCAATACCATCACCGTCAGTATCTACCAATTCGTTCATCAGACCTCTCATATACTGCCCGAAGGCAGTATCCGCTACGCCGTCTCCATCAGTATCGATTAACTCACCCATTCTTTTTTGTCGGAGTTCTCTCAAAGGTGTATCGGCAGTACCGTCTCCATCGGTATCCACAAGAATAGTTCCGTCTTCTCCCTGTTCGATAATTTGATTCCAGGCTTCGTTCCGGTTATTATATCTTTTCAGAAAGCGTAATCCCCATCCATTTTGCAGAAGATCATTGACCCCGTCACCATCCCTGTCTACAAACGGGATCTCTACATTAGCCTTTTTCAGCTGCTTCTGGATATCCGCAGTTGATGTTCCGACCTGTGCTGCAGCTTCACTGCCTGGATCGACAGCTACTAATAAAGAGAATACGATTAATAAAACGAAGTTGATAATCAGTTTTTTCATTTTCTCACCTCATAACACTTATTATTAATGGTAATTTGTTTTATAGAACATTAAATCGTTTTCGTAATTAGGAAAAGCAAACGATATGCCATTAAAAGGCTTCTGGATTTAAGTTGATTAATATCAACTACATAAATATGGGGAAATCTTGTTTGGCAGAGCTTAAAATAATTTACACATTAACATTTTCGTCGAAAATTCGATGAAATTGTCGAATTGGATGGTGCTCTATAATGAAGGCTTAGTTTCATTGCTTTGAAGGTTTGATCTTGAATACTAATGCATGACTCAATCCAGCCCCGATCATGATTTTTACTTCATCAGGGATTCGGATAATCATACGGTCATTCTTCCTAATCCAATCAAGCGGTTTATTATAACCAATCAAAAACATATCGCTTTCGGATTTCGGTATAACGTTATTCAGTATCAATTCTTCATCAGGTAGATCAAAAGTTACAGCATATACATAACTGCTGTCTTTTTTCAGGGTATATCTGATTTTATTTCCGTCCCTAAAAGTCTTGTAACTTCTGGTTTCGTATATGGCTTCTCCGTTCACTTTTAACCATTCACCAATCTCCTCCATTCTTTTCAGGGCTTCTTCTTCAAGCGTTCCCTCCGGAGTTGATCCTACGTTCAACAAAAGATTTCCTCCCCTTGAGACCACTTCAATCAGGATATGAATCAGCTGTTCAGAGCTTTTATAGACAGGATCTTTTACATATCCCCAACTCTGCGTCATAGTAACGCAAGCTTCCCAGGGATAAGGAATTTATTCAGATGGAATACTCTGCTCAGGAGTTCGGTAATTTTCATATGGCCAGTGAACTGACCTGTCCACGATCAAAAGGCCCGGCTGATATCTCCTCGCCATTCTGGCAATCCCGGGCATTTCTATATCCTGCTCCCATTTCGAAATATCATATCCCCACGACCTGACCTCATCATTTATTGTCGAATCAGGTCGAATCCATCCCCCATCCAGCCAGAGGATATCTACACTTCCATAATCTCTCATCAGTTCTTCAATCTGGCTATATGTAAAATCCTTGAATCTCTGCCACTTATCAGGGTGTTTTCTGATGTCATAATTATTATTGCGGTTCGTTGTGGCCCATAACGGCGATCAGTAATCGGGGTGGTGCCAGTCGGGTTTAGAAAAATATGCACCGATCATGAAATCCTCATTTCTGAATTCATTGAATATTTCGTAAGCAATATTGGCTTTTGGGTGATCACTGAACGGGCTGTCTGAACCTGTAATTTTGAAATCCGTATACTCCGTATCGAACATGCAGAAACCATCATGATGTTTTGTAGTGAATACCAGGTACTTCATTCCTGCCTTTTTCGCCTCCTTAGCCCATTTCGACGGATCGAAGCTGCGAGGATCGAACTCCTTAATCTGACCGAAATACATCTCCTTGAACTCATTTTATGGTATTCCACCCCGATCCTGAAAAGACTGGTCTTCTGAGCATAATGGCCATGACTCTACTATTCAAAGTTGTGAATACAATCCCCAATGCATCATGAAACCGAATTTCAAGTCCTGCCATTTTTCAAGTTTCTGGACGACCAGCTCATCAGCAGGATATATATATGTATCTTTTCCCTTATCCTGACAAAAAACTATTGATGTAAAATGAGAAGTGAGAAATAAAAGTGTAAATATCAACCTTGATGAAGATTAACATGATATTCCCCAGTCATTACTCGCATTAAAATAATATATTAACCGGCAGCCAATATTTCAAGCTAAACCGAAAATACCAATCACCAATTTGACCGATCTACTGTTTTTTATTGCATTCTGTGCAACAATTCTCTAAATTTGAACCTTATCTCAAAAACTGATTTTTAAACAAAACTAAAATTCGATCTGACTATGGAAACAGTATTGATCACCGGCGGCGCCGGTTTTATAGGTTCTCATTTATCCGAACAACTGCTGAAAATGGGTTACAGGGTGATCTGTTTTGACAACTTCGATCCATATTACTCCCAGGAAATAAAAAAATCAAACATCAGGGCTATCCTGCATGAGGATAATTACAAGCTTGTGTACGGTGATATAAGGATTCAGGAAACCCTGAATTATATCTTTGATGAATACGAAATTGATTACATGATCCATCTTGCGGCCAAGGCAGGAGTCAGAAACTCATTTCTGCATCCATTCGACTATAACGATGTCAATATTAACGGAACTACAAGCCTCCTGGAGAAATTAAGATACATCCCTGTAAAAAAGTTCGTTTTTGCATCGAGTTCATCTATTTATGGAAGTTCTAATAAACTCCCTTACAGCGAAGAAGAAAAATGTTCGCCGATCTCGCTTTACGGTGTAAGCAAGCTTACCGGTGAACTCCTCTGCAAGAATTACCATGAAAACTTCGGCACAAAGATAGTCTGTCTCAGGTATTTCACAGTATACGGCCCAAGGCAGAGGCCGGATATGGGTATCTATAAATTCGTAAAGAGTGCAATTGACAAAGAGCAGATTGATATATTCGGTGACGGCAACTCCGAAAGGGATTATACTTACGTCGATGATATCGTAGACGGTACAATCAAGGCCATGTTGTCGGAACTGGATTTCTCAGTTCTGAACCTTGGAAATTCATCTACCATAAGCCTTAACGGTCTACTTGACCTGATCGAGGAATTATTGGGATCAAGGATAAACAGGAATTATGTAGATTTCAAGAAGGGAGATATGTGGAAGACCTACGCTGAAATCAGTAAATCCCGTAGACTTATCGGTTTTGATCCTTCAACAGACCTGAGAACAGGTATAGAGAATTTCATTAACTGGTATAAGCAGACATATTGTATTCAATAACAGCCAGTACCAGAGAATTGAATTTGAGAAATCTAAAAAAAACAATAGTAACTGCAATCTCTTTGACCGGTTTTGTAATAATAATCTGTTCTATCATTTCACTCTATCTCCGCAGCATAGATCCGTCAGAACGTCTTCTGGAAAACCGTGCAAATATAACATCCGCAGCTCCCGGAGATACTGTTTTTACTGATAATAGCATAACCTACGAATTAGGCCTAGCAAGTGAAAAACTACCCACCCTGAACTGCACTATCCGTATTCCTGAAAGTGAAAAACCAATTCCGGCAATGATTCTTCTCGGGGGAGTTGAACGGGGTAAGGGGGTAATTGATCTGGTTGCAGAAGTAGAACTTGCCTCCGAATTCATTTTTGCGTCATTTGATTATCCCTATAGTGGGAAAATGTCAAAACTCTCTGTTTTGGAGTTCCTGAAAGCTGTTCCGGCAATCCGGGAGGCCTGTTTCAATACTGTTCCCGCCATACTAACACTCATTGATTACCTACATACGCTCGAAGAAGTTGATAAAGAAAATATTTTCGTCACAGGGGGAAGTTTCGGATCCTTTTTTGCCATTGCCGCTGCTTCGCTGGATGAAAGAATCAAAGCATCGGCAGCTTTGTACGGCGGAGGTGACATATCGCTGCTTATTAAAGAGAACACGAAAGAAGTTCCCGCATTTCTCCGGGGAACAGCCGGTTATCTGGCAGAATCCCTGCTTTACCCTCTTGAACCCCTAAAGCACATAAACAATATATCTCCGAGACATGTATTGATAGTGAATGGAAGGAATGACAGTCAGGTCCCTCGAGAATCTGTGATGAAACTTTATGAAAAAGCTGGCGATCCTAAAGAACTGATATGGTTTGAATCTGACCATATCCACCCGACGAATAAAGGATTGCTTGCAGAATTAACAGGTGTAGTTGCAGAATGGATTATTAATAATGGGCTTATCGAACGTTAATACTCTTTTTGCATGCATCTAACTCTTTATTCCTGAAATTCAGCATTAGACTAATCGTTCCTGTAATAACGCATGCTCCGGCGAATACCCTGTGGAAGATTACAGCCTGTTCGAAACCCGTATCATACTGAAACAGGAGAACAATGCCTGCTGCGATCAGGAGCACTGTAAGAATATTGATTGATAACCTTTTTCTGCTCCATCTAAATTTTGAATATATCACTATACCCGCGCATGCGGATATCCAACCTATTATTGCGCCTCCCATGATATCAACCGGCCAGTGCACCCCTGCAACTATACGCGAATAACCTATCATGAATGCTGAGAACAGGGAAATATACTTTATACTTACCGAGTCTGTGCACAATATCCATACACCCGCCACAGTAAAAACTGTAGTGGCATGTCCGGATGGAAAGGAATTCTGAGTAAATACCGGCCCGAGAATATTTATCATCTCCTGAGGTAGTGTACCTGCTGGTCTGGGAATCGATAAAAGTACCTTGATCCCGTGAGAGATAAGGAATGCCGGAAAAGCCGCAAAGACCGACGACCAGACTATTTCAGGTCGCCTCCTGATCCATAGCAGTTGTATAACTACTATAAAGAAGGCATCTCCAAGTATATTGATATTTGCCCAAAAAAATTCGAGGTATTGGTTTCTGCCTGAATTGATAATCTGAAAGAAAAACAAATTACTGTCAGATAGATAAATTATCAATCCCGTCAGAGCGAACAGCAGCGGAGGAAACCATATCCAGTTGCAATTGTCAACAGAATCGCGGAATTCAATTAGAGTCTTCTTTAACATGTGCTAAAGCAAATCCTCCACGCTCATAGATGATCTCATACTCTGAAAGTTTTGATAGATTCTTTGTTTTTGTAAACACTATCTCACCCACAGAAGGTTTACGTAGCGGAGTGATATCCATCAGGTATACACTGAAACTCGGATTATCGATATCCCATGCAACTACTTTATAATTATTCTGTTTCGCAAAAAGTGCAGCCTCCTTGACCGGCGCCTGCATAACATAACCGACTGCCTGCATCAGAACATGGACTATGATGAAGGTATTTATAACTCCCCCAATTAAAATACTCTTCCAAACTTCCATTTTTCGGGTAAAGGCAAGATATGTAAATGCAGCCAATGACAGCATGCATATCACCCGGTAGCTCAGATTATAAGCTCCACCTGCCTCACTAAGCATTGCAGCTGAAAACTCATCATTGAGATTCGGGATAACAATCTCCACAATTTCCGGAAGGAAAAGTACAATCAATCCCAGGAAAAATACGGGTATCATTCCCGCGAACCTTGCTTTGATCATATTCCGGTATTTTGCCATGAAAATGAATAGCGGTGTTGCTCCATAAAGGAGATAATGAGGCAGCTTTGTTCCCGATGCCGTAAAAAATATCAGCACAAAGAAAAACCAAATCCACAGGAATCTGTCCAAATCATCTTCCCTGAACGATTTTACTTTTGGAATTATCCTAATTAGTATCGAAGTGTACGGTATTATAATAATAAATGTAAAAAGAAGGTAATAAACTATTGATCCCGCATGTCCTTCCATGGGAGACATATATCTGTCAACATTGTGTTTAAAAAAGAATCCCTCAATAAAAGGCATCCCTTCTTTCACGTACTGAAAAATATACCAGGGCAGTGTAACAACGCAGAATATTACGATCCCTGCCGGATCGAAAACAGCCTTAAACCATGGTTTCCACTGCTTCTTTGAAATATAATATACGAGTCCTACGAAAAAAGGTATAACTATTGCGACCGGGCCTTTGGTTAGTGTACCAAGGCCCGCCCAGAGAAACAGCAGATATAATGACTTTCTGCTGCCCGTTTTGATATATGTAAAAAGGCTGAACATCGTCAGAACGAGTAAAAGATTCAGCAGAGCATCCGCGGTGGCCGCCCTTCCGATAATGATCGTCCATATCGATGTCGCACCGATTATCCCAGCAATCAGCGATGTTATGTTGTCGAAATGCTGCCTGCAGAAGAGAAAGATCGTGAAAATCCATAAACCTGCAAATACAGTTGACGGAAACCTGAAAGCAAATTCATTTATCCCGAATATGAGTACGCTGACCAGCTGGAACCAGTAAACAAGGATAGGTTTATCGTATCTCGGTTCACCGTTCAGGAAGGTTGATATATAATCTTTGTTTAGAGTCATCTCTCTTGTGGCTTCGCTGAATGCCCCTTCATCTCTGTCGAATAGCGGGGCATCACCAAGCCTGTAGAAAAAACTCAATCCGATAACCAGAAGCAGTATAAAAATTGTCTTATGTGTATCTATAACAGTATTCATTAAAAATCTTTATAATTGAAATATTAAAATTAATTGTTTCAATATATTATTATTGTCATTTCGAGCGAAGCCCCGATTGCAAGGGGCAAGCCGAGAAATCTCAGCACGCAGATTCTTTTTATCACCTGTGAGCAAAACGAATACGTCGAATTACTATTTATTCTTCTTTCCTGAACCACCCTCTTTTATCTCTCCGACAACATACGATTTGACATTAGCAGATTCGAAATAAGTCCTCGAGAGGAATTCCGCAAGAACACCGGTAGTCAGAAGCTGGATCGATGCTATAACAAACACCACACCCACCAGTAAAAGCGGTCTTGTTCCTATGTCCTCCCCAAGAAAGAATTTGACGTATGACAAATAGAAAAGGATCAGACTCCCAACCGAACCGAATCCAAGTCCGATCGTACCGAAGAAGTAACCCGGTTTAGCCCTGAAATTCATAAAGAAGAAAACCGACAGCAGATCGAAAAGTACACGGAAGGTCCGTGATAATCCGTATTTTGATTTTCCGAACTTCCTCGGATGGTGAGTAACCACTTCCTCAGCTATCTTATATGGTGATGTGCTGAGTGTAGACCATGCAGGAATGAACCTGTGCATCTCCCCGTACAGCCTTACGTTTTTTATGATCTCAGCTCTGTACACTTTCAATCCGCACCCGTAATCATGCAATTTAACTCCGGTTACCCTGCCGATAATGAAATTGGCGATCCATGAGGGGATCTTCCTGAGCAGGAGCTTATCCTTTCTGTCCTTTCTCCATCCAACGATCAGATCGAGGTTATCCCGTTCAAGACGGTCAATCAGTCTTTCTATATCTCCGGGATCATTCTGCAGGTCTCCGTCGAGAGTCGCTATGATCTCGTTTTTAGCCGTATCGATCCCTGCCTGTAAAGCCGCTGTCTGCCCGTAATTCCTGTGCAGAGAAACCAGCTTAACATTCTGGCCACAGGTCTCCAGCACCGATTTCACCTTCTCAGGTGTACCGTCGACACTGCCGTCGTCAACAACTATCAATTCCCACGATGCTGTGTATTTATTCACCGCAGTGTGTACGGCCTCGATCATAGGCTCCACATTGTCTTTTTCATTGTAGAGCGGGATAACAATTGAAAGTGATCTTTTATCCTTGTTCATAGGCTTATGATTCATATTCCGGACTGTTGCTTTCCATACCGGCGATCCCCGGGACAGCATTATTTTGACCGGTTTTATTCAGTTTGCTTTTCGGATATATCAGATACCCTGCGCATGCCCCGATAAATGAGCAGGCAAGGAAAAATATATGCAATACAACAGCAGCATTCAGCGCCGGTTC
Organism: bacterium; assembly: GCA_028278455.1. Taxonomy (GTDB): domain Bacteria; phylum SM23-31; class SM23-31; order SM23-31; family SM23-31; genus JANQEH01. The sequence goes on along the minus strand of JANQEH010000166.1, from coordinate 69,783 downwards.
AAACGCAATATTGAAATATTTCAGACCAAGGACCACTCCGCCTTCATATGTAGCCGTTCCTGCAAATCCATGTATTGGAAGTATACTGCTGAGATCACCAATAATGCTGGCAAATACAGCGCTGAAAAAGTTTATATCCATTACTGTTATAATGATAACAGCATATGCTGTCAGTTTCAGAGACCAGTTTATTACCGTCCAGAACCAGCTTCTCAGCAGCCGGGGAATACTGTCAGGCAGTCCCATGGCAATTTTTCCGAGAATCTGTTTCAGCAACGATCCTTTCTCATCGATCGACGTATCCAGTTTTGTACGGAACACATATACGAATATGGGTGCCGAAATAATAGCAGCAAGGATTAATATTCCCGGTACCGTGGTATAGAATTCTCCGAAAAGGATTACGAAAGCTGCGACTGCGAGAAAATGAAGGTCAAGGAGTCTCAACCAGAATAATACGGACACGGATTCTGTAACTTTAATCGAAAAGTATCGCTTCATAAGCAACGGGAATGCTGCCTCCCCCGTCCTCATCGGAAGAAGATTGTTAAAGAAATTATGCAGCAGCACAAGCCGCGTAGTCAGCAGGAAACCCCCTTTGAGTCCGGTGATCATATAATCGTAGATCCTGACTGTTCTTAGAATATAGCTTATGAATACGAGCATCGTCAGTCCAGCTATTCTTGCAGGGGAAAAATCCGAGAACTGTCGAAAAACATTCCCCCATCCGAATTCAATCTCAAACCAAATTACGAACGCAGCAAATATCAGGATACTCACTGCTATGCGTAATTTTGTTGAACCGGTTTTACCGGATTTCTTCTCGGACATAGTTCTCTACTGAGATACATTCAAACATAAACTATATAATATAATATTAATTTTTGAAAATTTCTTTAATTTTTACTGTAAATGACGGCTGTTAATAAGAAATTTCAATACTGTTATTCCCGTCCCTCCCCAGGAAGGAGGAATCCAGTGTTTCTTTAAATTACCAATTGATGTTATGTACTATAATTCACAATCCCCTGATCTCCCTAAGAAAAGGGGGAATAATGATGAAGACTTATATAAGAGAATGATCTTTGCTCATGATCTGCACCCCTGAATGCAGATCTACCATGCATCCCCTATCAGCCTCCACTCTGTCGTCCCTGTGTACTACTGTCGGGGAACCGGCGTCTTTTATGTTCCATCTTATTGAATACGCACAAATTGTTAAAGTGATCAAGTCTGTCTTAAGGATTACAAGGACAGGTTTAATACGAACAATCCCTTTAATACAAAAACCTTTCTCTTTTCTGGAGGTTGAGGAGACCGAACAATATTGCGAAGAGACTCAGTATGATGAGGTATACCCTGTTACCCGTGATGATCCCTTCCCAGACCAACTCGTTGATGTCAGCCGGCAGAGAGTACGGATTGAGAAAAATATCCCACCTCGGATGGCTTTGAATGAATTCACGCCCGCCCAGCAAACCAGTTCCGATTATTAGTGTTATCACTGCAGTCCCGTTACCGTCTCCAACGATAGTGGAGATCATGAAGATGATGGAACTTACAAAGATCACCGGAATAAGCACTTGGATTGCCATCCCGATAACTGGTATATCAACAACCGCGAATGAGCTTAGCAGACTCAGTATCAGCAGAATTCCGAATGCTATAATAAACATAATGAATAGCTTGAACAGCCAGATCTTGAAACGGTAATTCGGTATTCCGAATAGGATATCGATCATCCTCTTATCTACGTCGTTCTGGATATTATATGCCACGGGGTAGAAAACTATCAGGATACCGGGTACGAGAAGTGTCCAGAATATCTGCGCTTCGGCAAGCTGCATATCAGAACTGAAAAAAAGGATCAATGTAATAGCAAGATAAACGACAAAAGAAGAAGCTGCAAAATATATGAACTTGTTCGCAAAGATAATCTTCAGGTTATATCCCGTTAGCCTTGCATGAAACACCAGGTAATCGATTATTTTCTTTAGAATGTTCATTATTCCATTTATTCCTTTCTTGACCCTTCAGGGATAATAGTATTTCCATTTTTCCTTCCAAGCATCCATAAATATGCATCTTCCAGTGTAGGTTTGACGTTTGCAGCCTGCTCAGAGGGTTTCTTATCGGCAAGGCACCTGATTCTTATCTTATCTCCCGATCTGCTATGATGCACAATCCATAATTTCTCCTGAAGCTCATCAAATTCATCCTGTGCTGCATAGATCTGCCAGACTTTCCCTTCGGCTGATTCCGACATCTTCTGCGGATCTCCGGTATAATATAGCTCACCCCTGTCAAGCACTGCAACCTTGTTACAGGTGCTCGAAATATCCTCGATAATATGTGTCGAAAAGATTACAATCCTGTCCCTGCTCAGCTCTACCAGAAGGTTCCTGAATTTGATCCTTTCCTTGGGATCGAGTCCTGCGGTCGGCTCGTCGACTACGAGGATCCTTGGGAGATGAAGCAGTGTCATAGCAATCCCGACACGCTGTTTCATACCACCGGAAAAACTACCGACCTTATTATTCATTGAGTCTTCCAAATGCACTGCCTTCAAAGCATAGTTAATGATCTGTTTACGCTGTTTGGAATTTGTTACATTTTTCAGAATTGCTATATAATCAAGGAATTCATATGCGGTAAGGTTATCATAACACCCGAATTCCTGGGGAAGATACCCTATCAGTCCCTGGAGCTCTTCCCTTTTGTCTCTAAGGCTTATATCATTTATCCTGATCGTTCCCCTGCTTTCTTCGAGAATACCGCAAATAATTCTCATCAGCGTTGTCTTTCCGGCGCCGTTGGGACCTAGCAAACCGAACATCCCGCTCTGTATATCGATAGTTACACCCTTCAATGCATGAAAAGTCATATCCTTCGCGCTTAACAAAGGAGCCTTGCTGAAGTACCTGTAAATGAACTTGTATATTATATTTCTTAAATTCAATTCCTCAATCGTAAGGGCAGAGAATTTTGCGGAAAGGCCATACAGTACAAGCGAGACATACCAGAGGGTTCCGATCAGCGAGATAATCGGTCTTGTAAAACCTTCAAGATCAAAAATGTACATGCTGAATACTGGAAAACCGGTTAGAAAAAGAGAACTGATAGCTATTCCGAATCTGTGGTAAGATTTCTTACTATTCTGAATGGACTTATATTCAAAAAATTCTCTCACAGGTTTGATCATTATCATACCCAGAAAATATACAACAAAGGACATTATAAAAAACCAGACCTGGGACTGAAGGTAGAAATAAACGAAATAGACAAGGAATCCGAGAATCGGCAGCTGCCAGGCAATGTGATCCAGTGACGGTTTTTTAATCTCATCTTCATGTTTTTTAATATTCCCTGTAATCCTCGAACCTTTGTCCCATTCTCTTCTGAAACGGCTCTTCGCTCCGTATATCTTCACCATTCTGCGGATATTTATGGAAAGTGTTTCTTTCCTGCTGATGTAATCTGCCTGCGCATATCTCAGGCTGCCCTGGACAAACCATGTTAATCCGGGAATCGATATTAATACGATACAGAAATATGCGAACTGCCAGAGAATATCATCTACATAATTATAGATCATAAGTCCTGAAACCAGCATAACTACAGTCTGTAATATTTTGATCCTGATGTTTATTCTGCTAAACCAAAAAAGGAACGATTCCAGTCCCGAGTATACTGTAGGTATGAACACGAGTGTGAAAAGAGTGCCAACCGAGAGCCCGCCGATCACGGTGATCGCAAATGATGCCCCGATCTGTGAGACGTATTCAGAATCGCCCATCGCCAGGGGCAGCATAGCGACGATCGTGGTTATCGCAGTTATCATAATAGGACGCAGCCGGTTTTTTCCTGCGGTCAGGAGTGCCCTGAACCTGTTGCAGCCTTTTCTTCTCAACAGGTTTGTATAGTCAATGAAAATAATACCGTTATTTACGACCACCCCTAGAAGTATCAGGAAACCAAGTAGTGAATTTATATTGAACAGTGAATTACCTGTAAAGATCAGCGCCCACAGCGAACCGATCGTAGCAAGCGGGATTGTGAACATCATTACAACAGGTGCTGTTATCGTTTCGAATACGGATGCGAGGATCATAAAGATCAGCAAGAACGCCAGGGTGATCAGAAAATAGAATTCGTCGAACTCTGATTCATCCAGGACGATCTCCACGTATATACCTGCTGGTATATTCAGCGATGCAAGCAGGTCTGATATATCCTGTCTCGAGGCCTCGAGCAGTTCCTTGGATTCGTTAATATCCTGCGCGAAACTGTATGTGATCTCTATCTGCTTGTTCTGATCAAGCCTGTTTACTCCAGTCAGACCGTAAGAATATACAAGATCACCAAGCTGGTCAAGCTCATGTTCCTCCTCGGACTGATCGGGGATCCTGAGTCTCTGCAGGTCTTCGAATGATCTCTCTTCTTCCAGAGATTCATTCTTTATATTGATCTCGTACTCCTCTGTACCGAGTTTCATAATAGCACCTGAAGAAACTTCCGTCTGAAATGAATTCAGTTCAGTACTGATGGAATTGAGTGTGACATTATTGATATTCAGAATTCTGTTATCAAGGAGAAGATGGATTTCCGGCTGACTTTCCGAAACATTGGCTCTAACAGAGCTTATAGTTTCAAAATCATTCATGTAGTATTCTATATCGGCTGCAACTTTTTTTAGCAGCTCAAATTCATCTCCCTTTAGTACAATTTTCTCCTGTTGAGAACCTATTCCAAACATCCTTTCGAGACTTGCAGTGGACTTCCTGCCCATGCCCTGGCCGAATCTCGCGCTAGATGATGGTTCAGAAAGGCTTACATCAGCAGCAGAGAAGTTATTAAGCCTGTCTTCTATCATGTCCTTTATCTCGTTTACAGACATGCCGTTGTATTCTTCAAATTCATCCTTAAGGATAACAGTTATGCTTGATTCCTCTTCATATATAGTAGCCACCCGCTCTTTAATTTCTTCAATATCGAGAATCTCGTTCTCGATCTGAAACGTGATCTCGTCCGAGTTTTCAAGTGTCGTTCCGCCCGGCATAATAGCATAAATATCGAATTGTTTCAATTCAACTTCAGACGGGACGTCCATGCTAAGATTTAAACACAATCCAATACTCAAAAAAAACAGAAGAACTACGGCCGAGATTATACTCACCGGATTGCGGATAGCCGATTTCAGGAGAAGTGTATATACCTGGACCACTCTGTTATTCCTCGAGACAATATTAAAAGTCCCCTTCCCGGCCTCCTGTCTCTTATGTATGAGTCTGTAAGACATCATAGGAATCAGCAGTAAGGCGGCAACAAGCGATACAAATAGTGTGGAGATTATGGATACCCCGATATTGTATCCGACCATTTTCACAAGATGATCGTTTGCGAAAATAAATGGAATAAAGACAGTAATAGTCGTCAGGGTAGCCGCTGTTATAGACTTCCATACCTCTGTAACACCCTCGACCACGGAATCCTCCTTCGACCGTTTCAGCGAGATCTTACTGTAAATGTTCTCGAGTACGACGATACTGTTATCCAGCAGCATTCCTATGGCAAGCACTAATCCGATCAGCGTAAGGCTGTTAAGCGAAATACCGAATGCATAGAAGAAATTAAAGGCTATCATCAGAGATACCGGGATCGAAAAAAGAACCGTAATCACCAGTTTTAGATTTCTAAGGAAAAACCATAGTATCAATACCGCAAGCAATCCGCCTGTGAGAGCCAGCAACATAATGATATTCATATTCTCTTCCATCGTCTCTGCTTCATCGGTCTGGATTACTATCTCTACATCCTGGTATCTTAAATCCCTGTTCAGTTTACCAATAATGTCCCTCGTGACTTGGGACAATTCAATAAGATTTACATTTGCATCCCTCACAAGCTGAATCGTAACAGCATCCATCCCGTTTACCCTGCTAATAGATTCCTGCTCCTTGACTCCGAAATATATCTCCGCCATATCCTTCAAGAATACCGGGCCCGAGGGATCGACAATAATATTCTCGACATCGGTAACGTTTTCATATTCTGCTACTACGTTGACAAAATAGTGCCTGTCTTTTTCATATGCAAAACCGACGAATGTCCTGTCATTATTATTTCTTCTTATTAAATTACTTATATTAGATGGCGTGATTCCGTAAGATTCAGTTGCTTCATCATTCAGCCTGATCTCGAGTACCTTCTCCTGCCCGCCGACTATCTCGACCGTGGCAACACCTTCGATGTATTCAAGATCGTTCCTGATGGATTTGTCTATAACCGCCCTGACACGTTCCAGTCCGCCGCTTCCCCTTACCTGCAGCCTCATGAATGTATTCGAAAGCCGTTCAGTATCTACCTTATCTACATTGATGGAAAATTCATCCGTAATATCCGTGCTCAGGCTGGAGAGTTTTTCCTGAAGCTTCAGATAGGTATATTCAATATCCGCACCCTGATCGAAATAGACATAGATCGTACCCCGTCTTCTGTTTATGCTTGCTTCGATACTGCTGACTTTCTCCATGGTAGCGATAACACCTTCAACAGGGATTACTGCTGTCTCTTCGATATATTCAGGATCCATTTCACCGGAACCTGAGACACGGACAATAAGATAAGGATACTCGACATTAGGCATCAGTTCCATAGGGAGCTGTTTGTAGGACAGGTATCCCAGCATTGACAGCCCGATAAAAAGCATGCTGACGAGAGTTTTTCTCCTGATTACGATTCTTATAAAACTCATATAATTTTCCGGATGATTATCCGGTCTCCCGTTCTGTTCTGCTTTTCGCTGGATCCCCTGTCAATCCGTCCATTACAGAATAAACACAGGGGATAACGACCAGGGTCAATAACGTTGCTGTAAATAATCCTCCAATCACCGCTATGGCCATTGGAGCTCTTAATGAAGCTCCCTCTCCCATTCCCAGTGTTAGCGGTGTCAGGGCGAGAATTGTAGTCAGACTTGTCATTACAATTGGCCGGATCCTCCTCTGCCCAGCCAGAATAATAGCTTCTGCACGGGACATTCCCTTTCTCTTGAGCTGATTGATAGCATCAACTAAAATAATCGAATCATTAACTGCTATACCGACAAGCATGATTATACCTATGAACGCCATTATATTCAACGACCTGCCGAGAAAAAAGAAGATGAACACAGCCCCGACTATCGCCAGCGGGATTGAGAGTATCACCGTAAACGGGTGAACAAGAGATTCAAACTGGGAAGCAAGCACCATGTAGACAAGAACAAGGGAAAGGATCAATGCAAAACTAAGGTTGTCAAACGCTTCCTGTCTTTGCTTTTCCTCACCGGTGATCTCGTACTTGTAGTCCGGTGGAAATGTAATACCTTCCAGTGTGTTCTTTATCCTTTCAACTAACCTGTCAAGAGGAGTCTCACTGGTTAGATTTGACGAGAGTTTTCCAACTCTAACCTGATCATTTCTGTAAATAGCGGCAGGCGCCCTTTTGATTTCTATATCAGCGATCGAATAAAGGCTGATATTCGAGCCTGCGTTCCCGATCGATACGTCTTCCAGGTCACTCACGCTCAGTTTCGGCAGCCTAACCGTCATGTCTAAAAGTTCTCCGTCCGTCTCGATCTTCCCGGTCTCATTTCCTATGAGCATACTCTGCAGATCGGAAATGATTGCATCAACGCTGATATTATAAATTCCAGCTATTACCGGATCTATTACAATATCTATTTCAGGCCTGCCTTCATCAAAACTCGATTTTATATTGTAGAGTTCTTTATACCCTGAAAGATCTGTCTTTATTATTTCAGTAAGGTCCCGGATCACTTCAAGATCTTCACCCTGGATCTCAATAACTAAAGGTTCGGTCTCATCACCCAGTGTAAGTTCAAGAGTAGTCTGTTCCTGGTATATATTGAATTCCAATTCCGGTATTTCAGACAATACTCGGTCTATCATTGAGAAAACCGTATCGGATGGTATTTTGAATTCACTTTTAAATAGAAAATTCAATGTCGCAGTGTTTTCATCCTGAAATACTGAAGATGACACCCCGCTAAGTTCGGATGTGGGCCCTGAAATACTGTAATATGATGAGATATCATTACCGAACAGCGAAAGAATGCTTTCCTCAATTCCGGAGACCGTACCCGCAGTCCTGTTAAGTTCAGTACCTTCGGGCAGTTTGATATCTACGGTAAATTCGTTAGTATCTGATTTGGGAACAAACTCGCTTCCTATAACCGGTACCATGTATACTGCACCCGCGATGAGTCCGGCAGCGGCCATAATTACATAGTATTTATATCTCAGGACTTTCTTTAGAAATCCCTCATAACGTGGAAACCTGATCGTTTCCATTGTATATTTATCAGTTTTCTTGTCGGATAGTATTTTGACGCTAAGCATCGGTATAACCAGGATAGCGACCAGAAGTGATGAAAGCAGAGAGAATGTTACCGTCCAAGCCTGGTCTTTGAATAACTCCCCACTTGAGCCGTGTAGATAAACAATAGGCAGAAAGACGATTATAGTTGTAACCGTTGATGCTGTAATAGCGCCGGCTACCTGGTCGGTCCCGGTCAAAATAGCTTCTTTCAGACTCATCCCTTCTTCAATATTCCTGAATATATTTTCCATAACGACAATTGCGTTATCCACAAGCATTCCTGCACCCAGGGCAAGCCCGCCAAGTGTCATGATATTCAGGGTAAGGCCGTTGAAATACATAAGATTGAATGTTGCAATAATTGAGACAGGGATAGCTACGCTTATAATTGCAGTAGTCCCGATCCGGCGCAGGAAGACGAAGAGTATTATTACTGCCAGAAGGATACCGATCAGCAATGTCTGCTGTACTTCCTCTATTGATGATGTTATGAATTCACCTTTGTTCTGGATAATCGGAAGCTCGAATCCCGGCATTTCATTTCTAATATCTTCAAGTAAACCGAGAAAATCATCTACAACCTGGACAGTGTTGAATTTTGTTTCTTTATAAGCCGCTACAGCAATACACCTCACACCGTTCAGCCTTACTATGCTCTCAGGTTCCTTGTTGACCATTCTTATCTCGGCAACGTCCCGGAGGTAAACCAGTACATCTTCTGTGTTTCCGGCAGTATTTATGCTGCTTTCACCTGTAGTGATCTGCTTATTCACCAGAACGATCTGACCGAGATCGGTTATTGATCCTAATTCACTTACTCCTTTGATTATGTATTTTGTCCCCATTTCTTCAAGTGTACCGCCGGATATGTTCCTGTTATAGCTCGTGATTTTGCTTGTTATATCAGACGGTGTCAATGAAAATGCTTCAAGTGTATAGGGATCGGTCTCAATTGATATTTCCTTTTCTTCCTGTCCCAAAAGCCTGACATCGGCTATCCCTTCCAGCCGTATCAGTCTATCTCTTATCCTCGACTCAGCTATCCTCCTCAGTTCATCCATATCCGATATCGCGGGATGAAGGAATCCCATAACCAATACAGGATCAGCGTTAGGATCCTGCTGCGAAATAATCAGGTCATCCACTCCGTCACTCTGTTTGATATTCGACATTGCCTTCTGTATATCGAGAAATGCCTCATCCATGTCAGATTCCCATGCAAACTCAACGGTAGTCAATGCCGAACCCACGCTGAGTATGGATGAGACCTGTACAGCATTTTTCTGGCGTATTGCCTGCGCCTCGATGTTTTCTACATACAGCTTTTCCAGTTCTTCCGGAGTGCTCTCACCTGCTTCCAGTTCGATGTATATTCTAGGATTATTCAATTCCGGAAAGAGATCCATACCGAGTTTTTGGAATGAAATAATCCCAAGAAGTATAACTCCAAGCACAAGCATTGATATCGTTACCGGAAAGTTGACTGCGAAATGTACTACTTTTCTCATTAGAAGCCTCAGTGTTCAAATTGCTATTTTATTTTCCCTGATTCTGAGATACTTTAACTTTTGATCCGGTTCTGAGAGTCTCGTATCCCTTTATAACTATCCTGTCGTTTTCTGAAAGTCCATCTGTCACCTCAGCCTCATCAGGATTTTCCAGCCCAATTCTAATCCTTCTTTCACGGGCAAATCCCTGGTTGATAATAAAAACAGTCTTTCTGTCGCTGCGGACAGTGATGATCTCTTTAGGAATTACTACAACATCGTCTTTCCTTGCTGTTATTATCTCGGCCTTAACGAACATTCCCGGTCTTAACTGCCAGTCAGTATTCCTGATAATCAGTGAAGCTTTAAAGGTTCTCGTGTCGGGATTCAGAGCAGGAGACACCTGTGTAATTGCTGCATCGACTCTCATATCCGGTGTTTTATAATTCATGATCCTTACATTCTGACCTACCTTGATAGTGCTAAGAAGCTTATCGGGAAGGTTTACTTCCATATTCAGGGAATTAAAATCAAGAAGATGGACAACTTCAACATTTGTTGCGATCTTGACACTCTCAGTGTAATATGGTATATCCACGATAACACCGTCAAAGGGAGCAGTAACTTTAAGCTTCTCGAGCTGTATCTCAGCGTTTTCATAGCTGTATTCCGCGTCCATTCTGGTCCGCTCGGCGCTGCTCAGCTCGCTAAGCGTAACACCGCCTTTATCATACAGGGATTTCTGTTTCTCGTACTCCCTCCGGGCATTCTCAAGGCTAAGTTTATAGTAATCGATCTTTATTGAATTAACTTTCTCAGGATTATCCGTGTAAATTATGATCTCATCCTTTTTTATCCTGTCACCGATCGCATAAGGCTTTGAGGTCCGGGGATTGATCCCTTTTCTGTAATAACCGTCGGATTCGGTATACAGTATTGCCTCTTTTGAAGCATTTACTGTCCCTGTCGCCACAACAAATTCCTCGATGGAGCTAAGCTTTACCTCTTCAACTTCAACAGGTATCTCAACAACCGATTCAACATAACTTTCGGGAGATCCGCAGAAAAGAAAAAGAAGTCCGAGTATTAAGCTCATTCTTTTTCCAGCGATTATTCTTCTGATAGTTATCTGGTCCCTGTACATTTTTCTATTCCTCAAATTGATTATTCTATTTTGAACGGTTCAATTTCACATTGTTATTTTATCACCGGTTCATTCTTTTCAAAATCCCAGAGTGACTGGATCTTTAGATCGAGCAGAGCAAGTTTATAATCTACCTGGGCAGACACCAGATCTATCCTCTTCTGAGATAGCTGTGTCTGGTAAAGTGAAAGGTCCATACTCGTCAGGTCACCATACTCATACTTCTCCCTGTTGATCTCATATGTCAACTCAGCATTGCGGACATTCTGTTCCGCTATAACTATCTGGTTTCTCAAGTTTGAAAGATTCCTGTAACTTTTTCTTATTTCGAGGACTATACTGTTTACCTCATCATCATATGAGAGCTGTCCCTTTTTGATATCAGCTTCAGCAGCCTTTATCCTGGAAGCCGTCTCTCCCCAGTCCCACAGAGGTATCTCTACAGACAGCGAGACGGTCTTGTTCTGGGTAGGTGTATCATAAATATTTCCCAGGTTTTCATCTGTCCCTATTAAACCGACATCAAGTAATACCTGTCCTTTGAATTCATTCTGAGCTTCCGTTTCAGTTAGGTCCATCTGTGCATTCTGGATATCGATCTCTCTCTGCCTCAGTTCCATCCTCTTATCGAGGCCGTACGAAATTGCTTTGCTCAGGTCCACTTCAACATCCCGGTATGAGAGATCAGCTTCAACAGCTATATCATCATTCAAGGCCAATCCCAACAGGATCTTAAGGTCATCATATGCATTTTCAAGTTGAACCTGAGCATTAGCTGCAGTGGAATTGCTCGAAGAAAGATTCAATTCTGCCTGGTAAAGTTCTTCTCTTGCCGCAAGATCTGCATCAACCTTGTTCTTTATCAGCTGATAGCTTGCTTCCTGGTTTTTTTGTTCTTCGAGTGCGATCTCGAGGCTCATTTTATACTCATAGGCACTGTAAAAACTCTGCGCGACCTGCTTTTCAAGCAGAAGCTTCTGTATGGAATAATTAAGTTCCGTCTGCTCGAGGTTCAGCTCGAGCTGCCTCGTCTCGAGAGTAATAGTATTGTAAGTCCAGATCGGCTGTGTAAAACTCAGATACAGGTTATTTGAGAATTGTTTATTCCTTATATCCTGGTAATCGCTGTATGAATCCTGCCATGAAAACCTGTTTATAAGGGAAAGCGTACCGCCGGTTTTTTCGATCGGTTGTGATATTCGGAAAGTACCGAATGATTCTTTAGTTTCATTCTCGCTCCAGGCCGATAGAAAAGAATTGAAAGTAAGGTTCTCGCTGTAGCTTAAAGGATTCAGACTCAGGCTGAAGTTCGATTTATTAGCAGCAAGCCTCGCTTTTAAGAGTTCGCTATTGCGTTCCATGTCATAACCGATCCTTTTAATATCAGGACTGTTCTCAGTTGCCAGCTTTTGTGCTTCAACGAGATTCAGGTTAAGCTGAGCTTCACAGTTTTCCCTAAATGCTGCAAATAAAGAGAAAATTATAAAAATCTGGATTATCTTTTTTGAAAGATTTAAATTATGCTGCATTTTAATATTCCTGAGTTATTGAGAATTCATATTATTTTACGATCTGCCACTTCACGGCATCCGCATACACAATCCTGCCGCCCGATTCATCCGTTAATTCAACTCGGGCATCACCTTTCGAAAAATAGAACGATCCCATCATATTCCAGCCGGGTTCGAACTTATCAATCTCCATTGTAACCTCCCTGCTGCCGTCGTCATGATGGATCACAAAATGAAAATCACTTATTAAACTTTCTCTCTGCCTGTCTCCGCCTCCTCCGGACTGACCGCCTCTGCCGCGTCCCATTCCTCTTCTTCCCATTACAGGCGACACATAATACAGAACATCATAAGTGCCGTTTTTAGGTATTTCTGCAGTCCAGGACACTTTGTTTTCCCCGGATCCTGATTTAATATAATGTGCGCTTTTCCTGATATTTCCAAAATAGTTATCCGAGACAGCAGCTTGCCACTTTCCTGGAGGATCAAATATATTCAGCCCGACATATCTGGTGCTGTTTTCTTCGCTATCTCCGAAGATCCTGTTCAGGAATCCCTTTTTGACCTGCTCATTTATTCTGAATCCGTTATCTTCATTATCGACTATAACCATTTCAGATGAACTTAATGGATCGACATTGGAAATAATCATTTCACCCTCATAGGATTTCAGATCTAAATTTTTGACAACCTCCTGAAAATTGTAATTCATTACTGCGGGTAGATTACTCGAAACCAGTGTATTCAGGGCCATACCGAGCGGCCTGCTGTTAAGTAGTACTCCAATGCTCTTTGTCTCACCGGCCTCCAGATAGTATATCTTCTCGAACTCCGGCTCAAAGAATCCTCCTCTGCCTCCCGGCATTCCGCCTCCTCCCCTGGCTCCGCCACCAGCTCTTCCCCTGCCAAATCCTCTACCCCCGGCTCGGAAACTGACCTCAAAAATCCCACTTGTGTTTCCTAAATTCGATACGGTGAAAAGTATCTGGTATTTCGTCTGGTTTTCTTCTATTATCTCAAAACACTCAAGGTCGTTCACCTGATAAACAGGAACTTCCTCTTCATATAACCAGGCATCAAAATATTCAGACAGGTTAAGATCGAAATTCGCCTTTAAAACTTCCAGAAATTCGTCTACCTCTATATCTGAAAATCTATTTTCTGTAAGATAATCCGTCAGGAAATTTTCAAATGTCTCTGAATCTGTTCCGCTTTGCATCAAATAGACCAGATATGTGCTCTTCTGCTCCAGTGCATTCCCCGCATTCGGATTGGTCGGATCCTCTAAAAGTGCAGACAGGGGATCTTCGATCAATGCGATGTTTGCCTTGTCCTGGTCGCTCAAACCTTCCATCATCATCATCATTCTGCCGCGCATGCCCTGGCTGCTCTCTATCTTTCTGTTTAAGTATGATTCGATCACTGCATTAAAAAGAGGCCATCTATCTGATGAAAAATGTGTTGAGTAAGAATAATAAAGAGGCAGTATCGAATAGTTACCAGAATCATCTGTTTCAGCGAGTAAAGAAATATCCTGAAATGAGAGTTGATCTTCACCTTGAGTTCGAGCTATCATCCCCCTCATCCTCTGGAACATATCCGCACTGCCCAGGAAAGTACTGCTGATAAAACTGTTGAACAGCATCCCGGATATATCCTCTGGTGTCATTTCGCGTCTCATTCCGCCTCTCTGAGGCCTGTTCGCGATGGCATAGCTCTGTGTTTTGAAGTCGCATGAAGATAACAGCACACCCTTTTCCGGCAGTAAGATCTGTTCAGGCTGTACCGCCTCAGATCGAATGGAAGTAAAATGTGAATATGCGTAGAACTGGATAGGTGTTTCTATTACAGACAGTCTTTTATATGGATACTCAAGCCCAAGGGAATTTTCAAATCTCCTTATAGAGCTTTCCAGTCTTCCTGGAATATCATCGATCCCTGCCTCGAGGTATTTCATGAAATAATCATGACCTTTAAGATAATAAAGATTGAAGTCTATTTCCTCTACGGTTAATGTCAGTTGTTTATAATTCCCTATTATCAGAGAAATTCCGTTTACAGGCGTCTCCGGCCGGAAGCTGAACTCAGAATCACTGATTTTAGTAACTTCTCCCTGTGAAATGGGCAGGAGGCCTTCTGCAGTTTTGACATTCAATAACACCTCCGGGTAGAACTGCTCAGAAGATACAATTTCTGTTGTAGAGATGATCTCAGGGGGAACGGGATACCAGTTGCATTCACCTGTCAGGAGAACATATTCAGGTGTAATAAAACCATACCTTTTTTCTATATTGTATAAGAACATGCTGTATTTTTGATTCCTGAACTGCTCATCAATCCCGGGATAGCATGCATCTTCATTTATCATTCCGCCATAAGTTATTGATAAAGAGTCTGTCTCTCCGGGTAATAACGGTCTTTCGGGAATAATGGTCAGAAGATTTATTTCTCTTATAAAATCCAGGTCAGAGTTTTTTCCGCTGATCTTGCTGATTTTCATTCCTGGATTAAGGCTTAAAACATATTTATCGAGATTTTCTTCCGAATTATTTTTTAATATTATTCCGGCTTTCACAATTATTTCTTTCCCGCTATGCTCCAGGTCTATATTGTATTTCACAGGTTCAGGCAATGGCAAATTTAAAACCTGATGACTTTTTTCCTGCATCCTTTTTCTGAGTTCAACTCCTTCCTCAAAAATACCGAAGTAATTATTAGCCGAAAATAATGCTCCGGTAAATGCCGCAGCCATTACTATAAATGAAAGGATAGTTGTCAGGCGTGATTGCGAAAGACGCTTAAAAAGCAGGACTGAAAGAAAGATCATTCCGGTCCCGGTAAAAAAGTATATGCTTCTCTGTAATATTATCCGATGAAGATCTCCGGCTCCAACAAAATCCGAGATCAGGACAGGAGCAGTAAAAGCGGCATAATCGAAAACGTTATACATTACATCTTCAAGGAAAAATAATGTTGTAGCACAGTATCCAATAACAATAATAAAAGCAGCCGCCTGATTTTTCAGGACCAGCATCGTCGAAATAGTCAGGCCTATTATAAAAATCACCGTGGGGACATTGATTAAAAGGGGATATAATATATATGCATCAAATACAACTGGAACATCCACAAAGAAATAGTTAAATACACCTGCAATCAACAGGACTATCAGATCAAGCAACATGATCATATTAAAAATCGCGGCGGTCTTCCCAATTACGTATTGAGCATTTGTTAGGGATTTTATATAAACGACCTCCGTTGTGTCGAGAGATTCATCCTTTTTCAGAAAATCCGTTACCATGAGAATTATTATAATTCCCTGTACAAGATTAAGAAACAGCATATTGAAATACGGTATACTCGAAGGAATACCGTAAAACATCCAGCGGGAAGAAGCGGGGATCACAAAAAGTGACATATCTAAAAAAGTGACAGCAATTATCATAAGGACTGAAAATATCCTGAAAAGCCAGCTTCTGAAGATCGAAGTCATCTCGAATCTGGCTAAATTATATATGGTTTTCAGTGTGGACATCCCTATCCTCATTCCTTTAATTTGGAGTTATTATTTCTTCCATATTGATGTTATCTATCCAGAATTCACCAAGATGACTTTTCAAAAAATACACATAAGCATGCTCCAGATCCGGTTCAATAGGTTCACCGTCAAACTGCGTCATCTCACTTCCTACTACCTGTACCTCCCAGCCATTATCGGAAGGAACCGTTGAAATAACCGGGTACTGCTCTTTTATAGAATTCAGCTCACGGTCATTTGCCCTTATCTGCCAAACATTGCCAATTGCCTCCTTGATAAGGCTTTCCGGAGTATCGCTGTATACCATTTCTCCCCTGTTTAGCAGAGCCATACTGGAACAAGAACTGGAAATATCCCCGACTATATGTGTCGAGAGTATGATTATAATATCATTCTGACTCATTTTCGCCAGCAAATTCCGGAAGCGAAGCCTCTCCATCGGATCAAGGCCGGTCGTCGGCTCATCGATCACAAGAATCTCAGGTTCACCTATAAGCGCCTGTGCTATACCAAGCCTTCTTTTCATACCCCCGGAAAGCTTGTTTGCATACCTGTTTCTGGCATCATATAATCCAACCATTTCGAGGGTTTTTTCAATCGCTTCCTTTCTATTAGAGGATTTTTTAATATCAGCAAGACGCGCAGAGTAATCGAGAAATTCCCATGCCTTCAATTTCGGAAAAGAGTTGAAATGCTGCGGCAGATATCCGATCATTTTCCTTATTTCAGCCCTGTTTTTCATCAGATCCATACCGTTGATGAAGACTTTTCCTTTTGTGGGCTCCATTAGAGTAACAAGTATCTTCATAAGAGTTGATTTACCTGCGCCATTAGGACCTAACAGACCGAAAAGACCGCTTTCGATTACAAGATTGACACCTTTGAGGGCCCTCGTTCCCCTTTTATATTCCTTCTCAAGATTTTCTATTTTAATTTCCATTGTCTATCCATTATTCTCTGAGGATTATTTCTATGTACTGGTATAGAAATACAAATTCTAAACACGATTCGCTCATTAATTCACATTATTTTTATTTTCAGGTACTAAAATGTTTTATCCGGAAGGATATTTAAATTGCCTTTCTGCCGTTTGATACAGCTCCGGGAAATAACGATTCGTTATTTCCCGAAATCGGGATTCTCGATTGGTAATTTAGCACCGGTCTCCAGCAGGAGAAGATTCAGCTTTGTATCAAGTTCATCTACCTTTTCAGGAAAGCCGCTTGAAAGATCTGTAATCTCACTCAAGTCATCTTTAAGGTTATAAAGTTCAAACTCTTTTCCTTCATACCTTTTTATAAGTTTCCAGTCTCCCATTCGAATAATACTGTATGGTACAACATCTTCAACTTAGTAATGCGAAAATGCCAGAAAATAGCATCTCTAATAAAACCATCTTGCTGTTCAATTAACGGAATAAGGCTTTTACCGTCTACTTCGCGTCCCTGTGGAAGGGGAGTAACTGATGCATCGCATATTGTTGGAAGAAAATCAATACTGAATACCGGCTCATCACAAACAGTGCTGTGATCTATCAAGCCGCACCAACGGATGATCTGGGGAATTCATATACCACCTTCGCAAGGACAGACTTTTCCAGATCGTATAGGGGAATTATCGGTAGAATACCCTTTTAATCCCCTGTTATCCGATGTAAAGTTTACCATTGTCTTATGGTCAAGGCCAAGTTCTGTAAGGGTATCCATTATTTTCCCTACCTCTTGATCGACACTTTCCACCATTGCGGCATACACTGCATTACCCAGCCCTGTTCCACTTTTTCCAGCTTCATATTTTACCACATGATCTTTTTTCCTTCGAGGGGAGTATGAACGTCATAATGTGCCATATGCAGAAAGAACGGCTGTCTTTGTGATCCCTGATAAACCTGCAGGCTTCATCTGCTTCTCTGTCCGACAGGTATTCTCGCGGTTGTCTCGATCTCAGTGTGGGAATATCCCCTGCGTCGTCTATGTTATTGATATAAGGATCAAAATAGGTTGGCGGCTGACCAAAATAGCAGCCGCCGTAATTATAATCAGATCCCTGCTTTTCCGGGTACCGGTCTTCTGCCCCGAGATGTAATTTTCCTATGTGGCATGATGTATATCCAGCGGGCTTATGGACTTCCGCTATCGTTACTTCAACCAATTCCTTCCAGAGAGGATTACGTGGTGCAAGAAACTTCCTTTCTGCCCGACCAACATAACCACCCCGGAATGTTTTGTCATCAGGCATGTATTCTTCTGCTGAACTGTATCGGAATTCCGCCCTCATCCAGTCTGTTATAACTGTTCGTCAAGGATACCTGCCTGTCATTATTGAGGCTTTTGTCGGAGAACAGACAGCGCATGATGAATATGCGTTAGTGAACTTCATCCCCTGTGAAGCAAGTTTATCAATATTTGGCGTCTCGTAATAACTACTGCCGAAACAGGCAATTTCCGTCCATATTAGGTCATCAATATTAATCAAGACAAAATCTGGTTACTGCTGGTCTAGTACTGCGCATCCCGAAATCAAATTAGAAAACGTCAACGCCACTGTACTTTTCCCGATTGTATTAATGAATTTTCACCGGTACAGTAGAACCACCAAATTTACCGGGGAGAGATATTTTAGAAGATAAATTATTTATACAGTATTCTCAAATAAATTCACATTTAATCATACTGTATAATTGAAAATGTAAATTGAGGTCAAATCTGATATAATTTACCGATTTTAAATAAGAAAATACTCTTGATTTGTACATGATAATTTTATATACTAATTGCCGGGATTAAGGTCATCATATGTGAAAAATGGAAATTAAGGTACAATAATCTAGAATATACAGGAGTATATAATGAAAGAATCGGGTGATTTTGAAATGCAGGCATTAATAGAAAAATTTTTCGATGCAGGTGAAGTTATATTAAAAGAGGGTGAAACAGGATTAATGGCGTATAAAATCATTACCGGAAAAGTAGATGTAGTAAAGGAATGTGACGGTAATACTGTAAGTCTTGCTACCCTCGGAGAAGGATCTGTATTTGGAGAGATGAGCCTTATTGACGAGAATCCTCACTCAGCAACGGTAACTGCTCTTACAGATGTTGAGTGCATATGTATAACAAAGGAAGCATTCAATAACGAGATTGAGGAATCAAGCCCGATAATCCAGGAAATAGTAAAGGCTTTCAGCCAACGGCTTCGAGGAGCAGACGACCGGATCTGTTCTAATGTCGGCAGCAAATGAAACTTATAGTTAGTATTACTGAAAGTTATTATCACGGTTTCTCTTTGTACACAATATTCTATATCCTACTGATTTTTATTGTTGTTCACCTTACCATCAGAGTTTCTTAAATGCTGAAAATCCGGCGTTCTCATCAAATTTTCCTGAATATCAAACAGTCTAACATTTAGACTTCTTGAACTCATTCTTTGGTTAAAATCATTATCAGCCTGAAAAAAGACTAATAATTGAATTTTATCAATTCTGGTCTATTATTTGCATTACCTGTAATTGACAATTTCCCAAGAATACTATGACCAAATTTAATCATAACTATTTCAGTTTCTTTAAGATAAGAATTATCATACCTGTTGTGCTTACAATTATCTTGTTCCTTATAGCTTTTTTTGTCATATTTATCCCCTCACTTGAAGATAATCTATTGAATAAAAAACGGGAAATGATAAAAGAGCTTGTGAATTCAGTATGGAGCGTGCTTGATCTTTATAACAGTCAGTATACTGAAGGATCAATCGGACTTGATGAGGCAAAAGAACTGGTAATCGGCAAAGTAAAAAACCTGAGATATGGCCCTGAAAGCAAGGACTATTTTTGGATAAGTGATCTTACCCCGAATATGATTGTCCACCCATATAGACCGGAGCTCAACGGTCAGAGCCTGCTTGATTATTCCGATCCAAACGGTAAGAAAATGTTTGTCGAGTTTGCCAGGATCGTAAGAGAAGCAGGCGAAGGATATTCAGAATATATCTGGCAATGGAAAGATGATCCGGACAGGCTGGTGCCGAAATTGTCATATGTCAAGGGTTATGTTCCCTGGGGGTGGATCATTGGTACGGGGGTATATATTGAAGATGTCGAAAGCGAGATAAGAAGTATAATCAACAAGCTGTTGTTCACTCTATTATGGATATTAGGTATGGTTTCAACACTTCTTATATATTTGACAAACGAAGGATTCAGAATAGAGAATGAGAGACAGAAATCCCTTAAAAAGTTAGCGGAATCGGAATCAAGATACAGGACTATTTTCGAGAAAACAGGGACTGCTTTTATGATTTCAGAAGCAGATACTACAATTTCCATGGTCAACTCTGAGTTCGAGAAAATAACTGGTTATACAAAAGAAGAGATTGAAGGTAAACGCAAATGGACAGAACTGATTCATAAAGATGAACTTGACAGAATGACCCAGTTCCATTTTAAAAGGCGTACAGATCAGAAGAAAATCCCCAGCAAATATGAATCGAGAGCTTTGGACAGGCATGGTGAAATAAAAAATATTTATATCTCTGTTGAGATGATTCCCGGAACCAACAAAAGCATCATTTCCTTTGTGGATATTACGAAACAAAAACGGATTGAAGCAGAGTTATTAAAAGAAAAGAACCTGAGTTTAAATTTAGTACAGTCCTCACCGGCATATTATGTGGCAACTGACAGGGATCATAACATTCTGATGGCTAATGATCCTTTGCTTGACACGACCGGTTTTTCACTGGATGATCTGGTCGGAAAAAACGTTGTTGATATATTAATACCTGAAAAGAATAGAGAGATGGTAACACGGATTCTAAATATTCTGACAACTGCGAAGATATCAAATACTAACGAAGGAGCGATTCAGACTTCAGGTGGGAGAACCATTCCGGTAGAGTGGCATAGAAAGGTTGTCCTCAGGGATGATGGAGAAATCGATTATTTCATCAATCTGGGGATAGATATTTCCGGTAGACAAAAAGCCGAAGATGAACTTAAGAAATCCGAAATAAGATATAGGACATTATTCGAAACAGCAAACGATGCAATATTTGTATTTAAAGATGATAAAACAATATTATGCAATAAGAAAGCACAGGAATTGTTCAGATGCAGGGAGGATATGATCATTGGTAAAACTCCTATTGACCTTTCGCCGGAATTCCAGCCTGACGGCTCAAGATCGGATATAGAAGCAATTGAGAAAATCAGGAAAGCTTACGCAGGTTCTCTTAGACATTTCGAATGGATGCATAAAAGGTTTGATGATACTGTTTTCGATGCAGAAATAAGTCTGAGCATTATTGATTGGTCAGGTGAGAAATGTTTGCAGGCCATTATTAAGGATATATCTGAAAGGAAAAAGATGGAGACTGCTCTTATAGAGAGCGAAAAAAAATACAGAGTTCTTGCAGAAACTTCTTTTGCGGGTATAGTCCTTCTTGATGACAAGGAAAGGATAACCTATGCCAATCCCGCTTTTATCGATATGGCCGGATCAAGTTTGAACAGAATCATCAATAAAGATCTCCTGGAGGTTATTACAATAGAGGAATACAAGAATTCAGTTGCTTTTAACTTAGATCAGGATACAAGAAAACACAAGTACTTTGAAAGCACCGTTTTTAAGAATGACGGCTCTATTATGAATGTCCTGATCTCAGCAACTCCTCTGCTATCGGCCGAAAACAGTTTCCAGGGGACTCTATGCGTGATAGTTGATATTACTCAGATGAAGAATATGGAGACAGAACTTGCGTTCTCAAAAAACATGTCAGCTATTGGAGAATTATCAAGGAAGATTGCTCATGAGATAGGCAATCCCCTTACATCTATCATGAACTGTGCAAGTCTTCTTAAAAGAAAGATCGAACTGGACAGTGATAATGAAAAACTGATGACTATAATAATCGATGAAACAAAAAGACTCGATGGGATAATAATTGACTTTCTCAAATTCAGCAGTACGAAAGAGCCCATATTTAGAAAGCACAATATCCTGAATTGTATTAACGAGCAGATTCTGCTTCTTAAGAACAACGATCAGTACCTGGCTAAGAAAATCAATATAGAGGTAATAAATGGTGATATTCTTCCAGAGATATATATCGACATGGATTTGATAAAGAATGTTCTCTGGAATCTATTGATTAATTCCATTCAGGCGATAGAGTTTGAAGGAACTATCAGAATAGAAATTTTCGAGGATGAGAAAAGTGTTGAACATATTAGTATAACCATTTCTGATAACGGTAAAGGTATCGGTAAGAAGGATCTGCAAAAAATATTCGAGCCTTATTTCACTACAAAATCCCGCGGTTCGGGAATTGGGCTATCTGTAGTAAAAAAAATCATCTCAGACCACAACGGCCTTATCCAGGTTTCGTCAACAGCCGGAGAAGGAACCAGTTTTAAAATTAAACTGCCAATCAGGCATAAGGAAAAAGATGTCTAAAATCCTGATAATTGAAGATGATGATTCTGTTAGAGAATCACTCGTTCAGCTATTTACTCTTGAAAATTTTGAGGTCTGTGAAAGCGGAAAAGGCGCGGAAGGGCTGAACGTTCTAAAAGAAGGTTCATTTGACCTTGTAATAACCGATATGAAGCTTGATGATATTAGCGGCCTGGAAGTTATCGAGAATGCTAAGGAGATTGCCCCATCTACGGAGATAATATTAATAACAGCCTATGGAACTGTTGAAACAGCTGTTACAGCAATCAAAAAAGGAGCTTACGACTATATCACAAAGCCTTTTGAACTCGATGAAATATTGTTGATAGTTGAAAGGGCATTGGAAAAAAAGCGCCTTGCGGACAGGCTGGTCCATATAGAGAAAGAACTAAATGACAAATACAAGTTTGAGGATATTATTGCCAGCTCAGAGAACATGCTGGAAATACTGAAAACCATAACAAAGATTTGCAATACAGACAGCACAGTTCTGGTTTCTGGAGCTAGTGGAACCGGCAAAGAGCTTGTTGGAAAGGCTATACATTATAATAGCAGCCGAAGTGAAAAACCTCTGACTATCATAAACTGCGGAGCCATACCCGATAATCTTCATGAGAGTGAATTGTTCGGTCATATGAAAGGTTCATTTACCGGAGCGGACTTTGACAAGAAAGGCCTTATTGAGGAAGCAGAAAAAGGTACTGTAATACTTGATGAGATAGGGGAATTGTCATTACCAGCTCAGGTGAAATTATTAAGATTTCTTCAGAATAAGGAAATAAAACGTATAGGGGAAAACAAGTCCCGGACAGTAGATGTCAGAATTATTGCTATGACAAACAGAGATCTCCAGCAGGAAGCAAGAAACAAGAACTTCAGAGAAGATCTGTTTTTCAGATTAAATGTTATACCTATCCGGATACCTCCACTAAAAGAGCGTTTATCCGACATAGAACTTCTAACTGACCATTTTATAGAGTATTACCGAGAAAAACTTCATAAACCCGGATTGTCTATATCGAGAAGGGCTGTATCGTTATTTAAAGCCTATGACTGGCCCGGAAACGTCAGAGAACTTGAAAATGTTATCGAAAGATGCACTATACTCTGCGAAGATAATGTAATTGGACCTGAAGACCTGCCGTTTGAAATTTCCGGAAACAAAATTACTAAGAAAGATGTAATCAATTCGGATAAAGAACCTACTCTGGAAGATATTGAAAAACAATATATCACCGAGATTCTGGGTAAAGTCTCAGGTAACAGAAACCGTGCCGCCGCAGTGCTTGGGATATCCAGAGCCACCCTTTTTAATAAGCTAAAAAAATACCGCCTGAATTGAAATCCGCACAGTCTAAATTTTAGACTCCAATAAAAAAATGACTATCTCAGGAGTCTAAATTTTAGACTCCTGTTGACATATCTTTTTAATCATTATTCCTGCTTTGCTAAAACATCAATGTTCTTAATATATTGTTATTATATAATTTACAAAGTATTTATTTTCAATTTGGTTGATAAAGTCTTATTTGGCACGGCAATTGTATTATGAAATCTCAGAAATTGAAATGAATAAGGAAGAAAATAATGCACAATATAAATATTCTAATAGTAGATGATGATAAGGTGATCCTGGATATTGTCAGGATTTGGTTTAAAACTTATGGATACAATGTTGAAACTGCTGAAAATGCTGAAGATGCCCTGGAACTTATCAACAAAAAACCATTTGATGTCCTGATCTCTGATGTACACATGGATGGAATGAGTGGTAAAGATCTTGCGAACATCGTGAATAAAGAAAAGCCTCATATAAATATAATTCTGATGTCGGCCTACAGCAGACTCCTTGATACAGAGCAGGATAAATATCTGAAAATATCCAAGCCGTTCAAAATGTTTGAAGTGCTCAAAATAGTCGAAAAATCGCTCAATAATAAGAATCAATTTAATTAACAGTTAAAATTCAGATCGATGATTTTATGAAATTAATCAGAAACAAGAAACATACGGAGGTACAATGAAGGAACTAAGAATTCTAACATCAGCTGCTGTAATAATAATGCTATTATTCTCAGCAACCGGAGTTAATGCACAGGGATTCAAAGGGATCCTTGATAAGCTCGATAAGATCGAATCAAGACTAAAGACTCTGGAAAAAACAAAAACTGTTGCTGCGGCATCGATTGTACAATCTGAGACTGCGGAAATCGAAAAGCAGCTGGCAGATCTATTGAAGAATCTGGATAAGGTATCTGTTCAGACCGCTGATCTGGATAGCAGGACTTCCTCGATTAACGCCCGGATAGATGAAATGTCGGCTGAGATCGAAAGTCTGAAAAAAACCGGGAGAGAAGTCAAAACTGAGAAAAGCACGGATGAGCTAAACGGCGAATTGAAGGCTTTGGTCAATGAACTCCGCCAGATAATTTCCTCAAACAAAACAGGATTTGATATAAAACCTTACGGTTTCTTTAAAATGGATATGGCATACGATAGGGCAAGAGCATATCCGGGGAATTTCGCTTTCTGGCTGCTTGATGTCCCGGATGGATCAGACAAAGACGATGAATTTAATCTAACAACCAGGCAAACCCGGTTAGGTGCTAATTTTTCATCGGAAAAATTTGAGGACAAGACCGTTACCGGAAGGGTTGAGATTGACTTCTACGGGGGTGGAGCTGAGAATAAGAATTTCCTGATGCTCAGACATGGATATCTAAAGGTGGATTTTGAGAAATTCTTCATTCTTGCCGGTCAGACCTCGGATGTTATTTCTCCCCTTGTCCCTTCAACTGTTAATTACACGGTTCTATGGAATTGCGGAGATATTGGATACAGACACCCTCAACTTCAGGTAGGCAATATCAGTAAAGAAGGAATTGCAATTGTTGGAGCCGTTTCGAGGAATATTGCTGGCGATGTTGACGGTGACGGAAACGATGACGGGGAAGATAATCCATTCCCGACTATGCAGGCCAGGATATCATTCCTGAAACCGGGTAAATACAATATTGGTTTCTCCGGACATTACGGAAAAATGGAATTTGTCAAAAGCGGGGGCGAAAGCAGTTATGAATCATATTCTGCTAACCTGCATTTCGCTTATAACTTTACAAAGGAATTCTCAATAAAAGGTGAAGCATTTACAGGTAAAACTCTTAATCAGTATTTCGGAGGCATAGGCCAGGGATATAATTCTACTCTCGGTAAAGAAGTAGAAACATCAGGCGGCTGGGTAAATGCTACTATAAAAGCCAATGCAAAAACAGACCTCAATTTCGGATACGGAATTGACAAGCCCAACAAAGATTCCCTGTCCGATGGATTCAGAGATAAGAACCAGACGATCTTTGCCAATACATTCAGAAAGATCGCATTTAACACCTCATTCGGCTTAGAGGTATCTTATTTAACAACCGGATATTTAACTGGTGGATCAAGCCATGAAACATCCAGCGTAAGAGTGCAGACAACTTTTTTGATGAAATTCTAACCACACAGAAAATATAATTCTATATGTAATTAAATGTATAATGGGAGATAACAAAATGAAACTTATGATCAAGCACAAAGTAATTGGACTTGCCCTGTTGGCAGCTTCTTTACCGGTGATAGTGATGTCAGTCCTGACGTTGATTCAAAAGAACGATGTAAACGAGCAGGTGGTAGTTGAAATGGATGTTCTGGCAAAAGAGAATATTACCCAGGTTGCAAAAGATGTATACGGATTACTTGAAACTGCTAATGATCTTGTCCAATCAAGGGTAGACAATAATCTCCATGTGGCTCGTCATGTAATGGAACAGCTTGGCGACCCGAGAATATCTTCTGAAAAGATCACATGGCAGGCTATGAACCAGTATACCAATAGTTCTTCGACAGTGACATTACCAAAGATGTATTTCGGCAGAGTGCCAATCGAATCGAACTATGAATTCTCAATTCCAACTCCAGTTGTTGATGTTGCAGAACAGCTGGTCGGAGATATAGTAACTATATTCCAGAAGATGAATGACAGAGGTGATATGATCAGGATAGCCTCAAATGTAAAAAGCAGTAGTGGTAAGAGAGCAATCGGGACTTTTATTCCATCTACTAATCCGGATGGAACGGTCAATCCCGTTGTTTCCACGGTTATGAGAGGTGAAACTTACAGGGGAAGAGCATTCGTTGTTGATGCATGGTATTTAACTGCGTATGAACCCATCAAAGATCATGGCGGGAATGTAATTGGGATTAACAGTGTTGCTGTCAAGCAGGAATCTGTTCAAAGCCTCAGAGACGCAATCATGGATATTGTGGTCGGCAAGACAGGATACGTATTCATTATAGGTGGGAAAGGTGACCATAAAGGTCATTATATAATATCCAAAGGTGGTTCCAGGGATGGTGAAAACATCTATGAAGCAAAAGACTCTAACGGTAGATTGTTTATTCAGTCAATAGTTGATAAAGCAATGAACCTTGAAGGTAAGAATGTTGACTATGAGCAATATCCCTGGTTGAATAAAGGCGATACTGAATCCAGAATGAAAATCACAGCAATTTCCTATTTCGAACCTTGGGATTGGGTAATCGGAGCCGGTACTTATGAAGACGATTACTATGAAGCTAAAAACAAAGTTGAAAGCGCACTGACATCATTGCTGTTCTGGCTGGTAATAGGAGGCGGTGCGATCCTGACTGTAATGGCCTTCAGCGCATTTTATATCGGCAACAGGATTTCCAAACCTATAGGAAAAATGGCCGAAGCTGCAGTGAATCTTTCGCTTGGCGATACCGATCAGGATGTAGAACATAATTCTAATGATGAAACAGGACTCCTTGCCGATTCTTTCAAGAGAATGATCGAAGCACAGAAAGAAAAAACCGCTGCTGCTGCCCAGATCGCAAAAGGAAATGTCAATGTCGAAGTATCTGCTTCTTCAGAAAAAGATGCGCTGGGTAATGCAATGATATCTATGAAAGATTCTCTCAAGAGCATGATCGATGAAGGAATGACTTTGACCCAGGCAGCTTTGGAAGGTAAGCTTGAAGTAAGAGCCGATACAACAAAATTTGACGGAGCTTACAAAGAGATAATCGGCGGTATGAATGGAACGATCGACAATATTCTTAAACCGGTAAATGAGGCGGTTGGATGCCTTAAGGAAATGGCAGATGGAAATCTTGATGTTTCTGTCACCGGTGATTATAAAGGCGATCACGCTATAATGAAAAATGCCATGAATCGGACACTGGACTCCATGAATAGTCTTCTTGGAAAAGTCCTGGCATCGATTGAACAGGTTACAGCAGGCTCACAGCAGGTTTCCGATTCAAGCACCTCCCTATCACAGGGAGCCACAGAGCAGGCAAGTTCACTTGAAGAAACCTCGGCTTCAATCACCGAGATATCAGCCCAGACAAAGACCAATGCAGAGAATGCAACTCAGGCTAATACACTCGCGAATTCTTCCCGGGACAGCGCAAATGAAGGTAATGAGCAGATGAAGGGTATGGTAAATGCAATGAACGATATAAATAATTCCTCTAATGAAATATCAAAGATCATCAAAGTAATAGATGAGATTGCATTTCAGACAAACCTGTTGGCTCTGAACGCTGCTGTAGAAGCTGCAAGAGCTGGAGTCCATGGTAAAGGTTTCGCAGTTGTTGCAGAAGAAGTGAGAAATCTGGCACAGAGAAGCGCAGAGGCGGCAAAAGAAACTACTGAATTGATCGAAGGATCTATCAAGAATGTTGAATCCGGTACAACAATCGCAAATGAGACTGCGGAATCGCTTGAGAAGATCGTAGAAGGGATATCAAAAGCTGCTGACCTTGTCGGTGAGATCGCTGCAGCATCAAACGAACAGGCACAGGGAATCGAACAGATAACAAGCGCCCTTGGACAGATCGACCAGGTTACGCAGTCTAATACTGCAAATGCTGAAGAAGGTGCGGCTGCTGCAGAGGAACTTTCCAGTCAGGCTGCAGAATTGAAGAACATGGTCTCTAAATTCAAATTGAGAAATTTAGCACATGTTGATATTGATACAATCAGCACAGAAGAAACAATGTCTGAGACTGCTGAGAAAAGTAATGGATCCAGTATGACTACTGATTTGGCTGAGACTGAAATAATGCTGGATGATGAAGACTTCGGTAACTTTTAAAGATAATGATTTGTTGATCGAAGAGGCGGAGAAAGAACCGCCTCTTCGATCCCAATATTCATTAATATTATAAAACAACAACTAAGCGATGCTATGCTTTTGATCAGAGACAATATAATTAATAGTAAATTGAGTTACATCAGGATATTTATCCCCGTAACTCTTACGGTTTTACTGTTTATAGCTGCAAGGTTCATGATATTCATCCCGGCAGTTGAGAAGGACCTTATCGAACAGAAAAAATTGATGATCAGTGAGTTGGTTTATTCAGTATATAACGTTGTTGAATATTTTCATGATCTCGAACTTCAGGGACTATTAAGTACGTGCGATGCAAAAGAACAGGCACTTGAGCAGGTCAGGAAAATAAGATATGGTCCAGAAAACAAGGATTATTTCTGGATAAATGACCTGTATCCTAATATGATCATGCACCCCTATACCCCTTACCTCGAGAATACAAGCCTTGTTGACTATAAAGATCCAAACGGAAAAAAACTGTTCGTTGAGTTTGTCCGGAAGGTTGAAGCAGAGGGTGAAGGATACGTAGATTATATCTGGCAGTGGAAAGACAACTCTGAAAAGCTTGTTCCAAAACTATCATTTGTCAAGGGATTCAAACCCTGGGAATGGATTATTGGCACGGGTATATACCTGGAGGATGTGGATAAGGAAATAGACAATATAATAAAAAAACAAAACTATTCTGCCCTGGTAATTGTCCTGTTCATGTCAATTATTTCACTATTTGTCATTAAACAGAACCTGGGACTCGAAAGAAAACATCAGGCCGCAAATGAACAGCTGGCAGTCTCTGAGAATAAATATAAAACGATTTTCGAGAATACAGGTTCGGCTATGGCGCTGATCGAGAATGACATGACAATCTCTCTTATTAATTCCGAATTTGAAATACTGTCAGGATTATCAAAGGAAGACATAGAAAATAAACTGAGTTTTCCCGACTTTTTTGAACAGGAATATGTGGAGGAAATGATCGACTTTCATAGACTCAGAAGGACCGATCCGGGATTAGCGCCTGAAAAATACGAGTCACTTTTCATAGATAAAGACTCTAATTTGAAAAATGTATGGTTAACTGTTGAAATGATACCGAATACAGATAAAAGTATACTTTCGATTCTCGATATCACTCAACGAAAAAAATCTGAGAAAGCCCTTCAATACAGACTTGATATTGAAAAATTGCTTACTAATATTTCAACTTATTTTGTGACATTATCTGATGAAGAGCTTGACAGCGGTCTAAATTATGCTCTTAGAAGTATCGGTCGATTTACAAAAGTAGACCGAAGTTATATATTTCTAACCTCTGAAAATGGAAAGAATGTGAATAACACTCACGAATGGTGTACAAAGGGTATCGAATCTCAAAGAAATAACCTTAAAAACATCTCGATTGATTCAATTCCATGGTGGTTTAAAAACCTTGAAAACCATGGAATAATTTATGCGCCCGTTGTCCACAATCTGCCATTGGATGCAAAAAAGGAAAAAAATATGCTTCTTGACAAGGGAATAAAATCTGTTTTAGCAGTACCATTGTTCAATGGCAATGAACTAATGGGATTTATGGGATTTGATTCCGTCAAAGAATATAAATACTGGAAGAATGAGGATATTGATCTCCTAAAGGCAATAAGCGAAATAATCGCGAAAGCAATACAACAAAAAAAGACCGAAGAGGAAAAACTCAAACTGGAAGCACAGCTTTTTCATGCTCAGAAAATGGAATCCATTGGAAGATTAGCCGGTGGTATTGCACATGATTTCAATAATATCTTAACAAGCACCATGGGATATGCAGAATTACTGAAAATGAAATTTGACGATTTATCCACTATAGAGGGACAGGCTGTTGATGTAATCCTTAGCGGTTCTCAAAAAGCCGGCCACCTCACGAAACAGCTACTGAGTTTCTCCAGAAATGATCTTTATCGACCGGCAAGTCTTGATATCAATAATCTTTTAAAAGACTGTGTTAAGGTATCCGAAAAAATATTCGACAAGAGCATTGAGATAAATTTTATTCTTGATCCAAAGCTGAAGAGAGTAATGGCTGATCAGAATCAGATCGATCAGGTTTTCACAAATCTGCTGATTAATGCTCGGGACGCAATGCCCGATAAAGGTGAGATAACTATTTCAACAGAGAATTTTGAAACCGATTTTGGAGATTCTGAACTTCCTGCCGATCTTAAATCTGGAAATTATGTCAAGATCATTATTAAAGACTCAGGCATTGGAATACCTGAGAATATCCAGGAAAAGATATTTGAGCCTTTCTTCACAACAAAAGCAGTAGGTAAAGGAACAGGCTTGGGATTGTCTATGGTATACGGTATTATCAAGAAACATAACGGTTTAATTATGGTTGAAAGCAAACCTTCTTCCGGTACTGCTTTCACAATATACCTGCCTGTCAGTAAAAAAAATCCACCAGTATCAAATGAGAAACAAACCTTATATAAAGGTAATTCCACACTATTGGTAGTAGATGATGAAGCAAATCAGAGAAGTCTTTCAAAATCGCTGCTTACCCAGCTTGGCTATAAGGTCCTTACAGCCGGGAATGGCAGGGAAGCTACTGAGGTATACAAGGGCAATAAAAATAATATTGACCTTATCATTCTCGATCTGATCATGCCCGATATGTCAGGCAAAGAAGCTTTTGAAGAAATGAAAAGGATAAATCCAAATGTAAAAGTGATCCTAATGAGCGGATACAGCCAGAACGGTAAAGCAGAGGAGGCAATAAATCTTGGGGCAATAGATTTCCTTCAGAAACCATTCCGGCTTCACGAAATATCAAAAGCGATTCGTAAGGCTCTTTCTAATTGATCCATAGTGAATACAATATTTCCTCAATCCGGAAGCATTTCCAAAGTCCGTATCCAGACAGGTTTTCATTAGTTATATAATTCTTCAATAAGTAATCAGGCCATAATACACCAAATCTTGATTCCGGCAATCAGTTTCCGATAAGTTCTCTGACCTTGTCGACCACTAATTCAGGATCGATCGGTTTATCAATGAACATTTCCGGTTTAAGAAGGCCATCACCTTTCATATTTCTGATCTTATCCCTCATCGCCTCGCGCAAGCTGTCATATGGCCTTGCATGAGTATCATCACTAGAAGAATCAAGATCTTCCAGCACTTCAGCAACACCGCTAAGCATAATAACAGGCAGATCTTTGTATTCATCATCCTTGCGAAGCTGATGAAACAGGGTAAAGCCTGTTTTCTTGGGCATCATAAGGTCCAGCAGGACAAGATCCGGTCTTTCATTCCGGATCATTTCCAGTCCATCCTTTCCATTATACGCTTTCAATGCATCATAGCCGGACTCTTCCAGGGCCACAGTTAAAAATCTCACCTGGTTTTCATCATCGTCAATTACCAGCACTTTCTTTGCCATCACTAATCTCCTTGTTTTTGAGGTTAACATTCATGGGAAGCATGATACGGAATACTGTTCCCATATCCGGTTCAGATTCCACATCGATATTCCCATTATGAACTTCAATCATTCTTGAAGTAATTGACAAGCCCAGCCCTGTCCCCGCCTTACTTTTTGTACTAAAAAAAGGTGTGAATATTTTCTTCTTCACTTCCTCTGTCATACCACATCCATTATCTGCAACTTCAAGTACAGCTTTGTCCCGGCCATTCCTGAGGTATGCCTTGACACATACATTAGGTTTTTCCAAATCAGAATAATCTTTCCAGAAACATGCATCTACAGCATTTGATACGATATCCATCATAACAGAATGGATCATCGGCGCGTCACAGGGGATCTCCGGCAGTTCTTTTGCAATATCAAGATGGAATTCTATTCCCTTGTCTTTTGCGCTTTTTCTGATCTCAGTATCAATATCTGATAATACTTTTGACAGGTCGACCGGTTCGAGCTTCGGTTTCCAGTCCTTAACATATTTCAGAAGATCTTTTGAGAGGTCTGACATGCGGTCGATTCCAATCTGCACTATTTCCCACCCTTCTTCAAACATCTCCCTTTTATCCTTTGCCAATCCCGTCCTGACCATGTAAGCCCCTCCCTTACAGGTATTCAGCATGTTCTTCATAGAATGCTGGATACCGATAAAGACTTCACCGATAGCAGATAGACGTTGACTCTGGATAAGCTGATTCTGCAGGCGTTTCATCTCCGTTATATCCTTGCTTATTCCAAATGTACCAACGAAAGTCCCCTCTGCATGGCGCATCAGTGTTAGAGTTAACAGCACATCCTTTACTTCACCGCTTTTTGTCAGAAACTTCGTTTCAAAATTCACAACGTTATCCCCGTATTTCAGTCTCTTTATCGCCACCTCCCTTTCTTCGGGATCTGCGAATATCATTTCAATAGGTTTCCCGATAACTTCTTCGCGCATATATCCAAGAGCTTTCTCAGCCCCTGAATTGAAAGTCAATATCTCTTTTCGTGCATTAACGGAAATAATTATATCAGCAGTGCTTTCAAGAATACTGTTAAGAAAATCCTTTGCCCTTACCAACTCTGTCTGATATGAGGATATCAGAACAGCCATGACGTTGAAAGAAGAAAAAATATGTCCGAATTCATCCTTATCATTTTCATTGAGCCTGACGTCAAATCTCTTCTTTGCCAGTTTATCCATTCCCTGAGCGAGTTTACTCAATGAAGGCCTGACCGTAAGACGGACAATCATCCATGCTGAAATTGAACTGAGAATTACAGTCACTGCTATGATCAAAAAGAACCTTAGTTTCACCTCACTGATCCTTTCAAGTGATATATCGATCATAAGGATCAGCATAATAACAAATGCGAAAGCAATTGTAAGTTTCCAGTAAAATGGAACTCGTTTCAGCATAACAGCCTGAGTTTTTGATTACATAACGTTCATTTATATCTAAGCAAATATACTATTTCGCGCCGTTCAGTTTGCCCCGCCTATATATTTGGATCCAGGATCCTTGCCTCTGTTGGCAGCAGCTTGAACAATTTTAATCCCAAACCGAATAGAAAACCGATAATACCAAAAACACCTACAGCCTGCAGTACTTCCAGAAAGCTTATAGTATATGATGCAAATCCTTCCTGTATTGCAGAAAAAGTAATCTCCATACCAGGAAACAGCTCAGGCGGATTTGTCAGTCCCGGTATCACAATAACATATCTTTCACACAACACACCGAAGATAACCAGACTGGAAGCTAAAACTATCCAGCGTATCGATTTCCCTGTTTTCTTGCGGAATAGGATGAACATAGGAATTATACAACCGATAAAGATCAGGCCTATCCAGAATAAGAGGCTGTGAATTCCGCCGAACAGATAATAGACAGCTGCATGTCGGAGTTCAACAACGTATGCCCTGTAAGCATTTTCTACCGCAAGAAAATATACTACTACCAGAACACAGATCGCAAGGAACCTGCCTAACCAGATAATCAATTCATCATCGAGATGCCGTTTTGTAATTTTAAAGAGGGTTACTATTAAAAGGATCATCAATGCAGTTCCGGATGCCATAGCAGCTGCGACAAAACTTGCCGGGAGCAAAGGCGATTCGTATAATACCCTCGCACCAAATCCGAAAATAGCACCTGTTCCACTGTGTACGCAGAACGCCCATCCGAACGCAAGAGTTGCAATAACCTTTGTAAGAGTTTTCTTTTCACAGAATAGCGCCCACAGATATACAATACAAATTAGAATATGGCCTATATATAAAATCGGATTAATCGAAAACATAGACTGAAGGTTAAAATGAACGAAAGGTTCAACAAACACTCTGTCCATTCTTCCCTGGTCTGTCAGGATCGAAAGTAGACCTGCAATAAGGAACAGCATCGCCACATAAACGGCTATCCTTGCAAATGGTTTGTATTCAGCCTTCCCGAAAACCCCATATAGACCGGAGATTACCAGAGATCCTGCTGAAAGCCCTATATAGTATACTGCCATAACTATCTGCAACCCCCAGGGAACACGCGTATACATTCCCGTTACCCATATTCCTTTTTCGATCACCCACCATGTTGCCAGAAGTCCCACTACCGAAAAAAATGCAAATATGATCATCATTACACGATATTCGAATGAACTCCCGTCTAAACTCTCGAATTTTATTTCCATGGATTACCCCATTATTGCCGTTAATTATAAGCCGAGATAGTATACTTTCGGCTCGGTGCCCAGGTCTTCCTTAAGTCTTTTGACAGCTTCAGCCATTATGATCTTTGCAACTTCGCTCCCGGAATCGTTCATGTCTCCTACCATTATTGCTCCTTCACCAACATTACTGCATGCCTCAACACATGCCGGCAACTCACCTAAGTCAATTCGGTGTGCACATAAGTTACACGCTTCAGCAACCCCGTGAGATCGTTTTGGCCGGTCTGTATTGGACCAATCCTCTTTGTCTTTGAAGTTAAAATACCTTGCATTATAGGGGCAGGCTATCATACAGTATCTGCATCCTATGCATCTGTGATGGTCAACGACAACTATTCCATCTTCGCGTTTATAAGTTGCCTGAACCGGGCAGACCTGGGCACACGGTGGTTTTTCACAGTGGTTGCACAGCAGGATCACAGATTTTTCAGTTGAAGTTGTACCGATTTTACTTTCAAGCCTGATTTTCCTGATCCAATGCACATCCCATCTCTCATCTTGATGAAAAGCTACATTATTCTCGTATCTGCAGGCATCAAGGCATGCTGTGCAGTCTTCAACGCATTTACTGAGGTCGATAACCATCCCCCATTTCTTACCGGTCAAGGGACTGTCCGCAACGGTACTACCGGGGATAGAACCTGTCAAGCGCCTAATAGCGTAAACTCCTGAAGTTCCTGCCAGAATCGTACCTCCTGCAATTTTAAAAAAATCTCTTCTATCCATTCTAAACCTGCCTTAGATTAGGATTTTAAGGATAATAGTGACAACCATAGCAATCAGGTTTCATGCTTACTGCATCATGGCATTTTTTGCAGAATTTTTCTCTGCTTGTATGGCATTCACCACACCTTTTCAGGCTGATCTCTCCTCTCTTTCCATAGCGTACAACATCCTCTCTGACTACTCTTAAAAGCACCCAGTGGTTATGCCTCATATATTCGGTATCCCTAACGCATTTTGTATAAACAGCATCAGGCATTTCCAGAAACTGCTCTGTACCCTTTTTTTCCTGTGCAAACGCAAAAGTAAAGATGCTATAGAGTACAGGGAGTAAAATGATTGTAATCGGGATAGCCGCCACAGCGGCCGACGGTTTGTTATTTAGTATATCCTTTGAGCGCATATTTACTCCTAACCTGAATATTGTATCTCTTTTGATCTCAAAGACGCTACATTTCTTCCGCTGTATTCTGCGTATATCATTGCTACAGTTCTATATACCAGATGCGCAAACTTTGAATAAGGCAGATACAGGATAAGGGCGCAGATAAATACCAGATGCGCGAAATAAACTAAATGCCTGTGGGGCTCGAGCCGTACGTAATGCAGGATCTCAGTAATAAATCCCGTTATTGTTACTATTAACAATGTTGAGATTAATGTCCAGTCGAAATAAGATCCTGTCGAAGTATGTTCATTATCTCGAAAGCGGTCTCTTATCATCAATGCTAGTCCCCCAAGAAGTGCAAGTCCTCCAAGATTCGCAAGTACTTTCCAAGGGCTCCAGAATCCGAAAGGATAGACAAAATCGGTCTTGATCAACGGATTGAATCCTGACGATATAACCCAAAGTGTTACCATGGATAATGCCATGAATCCGAAAAAGACGAACATATGAGAGATATACCGTGAATGTACAGTGGTGCATTTGTCAAAATTCTTGTGTATCAGAATATTCTTCAGGGATACCAGAGCGCTTGAAATCAGGCTTTTTGCCGGACCCGCTCTTCCATTGCTTCCAGACATCGCCCTGAGTTCTCTCCAGAATCGTTTAATCCCTATTAGAATAGCAATTAGCGCGATCATGCTGATTATCAGGAAAAATCCGTTTATTAGCCAATGAGGGAACATATTTGAGTAATTGAAGATGATCCTATCTCCGGTAAAATTTGAAAGATTGAGCTTTTCTCCGATCGGATCTCTAAGGAACAGCGCAAGACCGAGAAGCAGTACCGGGATACCAAGAAGGAGTGGGATAAATTGAGGTTTATTCACCATTCTTCCAAGAAATCGAGGAAAAGAATGATTGATTACGCTCTCCTGCCTTACGGCTGAGAGTACATCTCCAGGCCTTGCCCCTCGGGGACACTTTGTCGAACAGTCATTGCAGTGAAAGCATAACCAGACATCAGGATCTCTCAGCAATTTTTCTTTCATCCCCCATGCCGCCCAGGCCATCTCCTTGGAAGGGAATGGTTTGGAATCCGGTGAAAGAGAGCATGTTGCCGAACAGGTCCCGCACTGCATGCATTTTTTGAAAAGATCACCACCCTGCATACTAAGTGCCCGGATAAACTCGAGATCCGGTTCTATACGTACCGCTATCTCTTTCTCTTCAACAACCGGCGCTTCAGGGCTCTCTTTAGTTTTTTCTCCAACTGTATCCTGCATATTATTCTCTTTAATTTGCATTTGTATGATTAGTCAGTCTATTTATAGTCATTTTCTACATACCTTTAAATGGATTCATCCCAATCTCTTCTATCATCTCTGCAAAAGAATTGAATATCTCTGGGATCCTTTCGTAATCAGATATCTGCAATTCATGAAGCTCTACTCGCTGATTCTCCATCTGCATTTGCTCAAGTTTTTCACGAATATTATCGCCCCGGGCAAAAGCAAGTTCACTTCCCTTGCAGAAATGGCATTGATAGTCATCACCGTATTTACACCCGATAAGGATAATACCATCGAATCCTGTTGAGATAGCTTCGGATATCCAGATGCTGTTTACAGATCCAAGGCACCTGACAGGAATAACACGAACGAAAGGACTGTATTGAAGACCATGCTGGCCGGCAAGATCGAGCGCCGGAAAGGCATCATTCTCACATAGCAGTGCCAGTATTCTTGGTTTTTCCTCGAATTCATCCGGGACATTGACAGCCTTGATCATTGAAGCAATCATATTAACAGAGAAATCTTTAAAAGATACTATTCTTTCCGGGCATGCACCCATGCAGACACCACACCTGCGGCAGCGTGTTGCGCTCAGCAACGGTGTACCTTTTTCATCTTCGTTCAGCACCCCGAAAGGGCACTCTTCAGTACATCTTTTGCACTGAGTACACCGCTGCATGAAGAAATCGGGGTATGACTTATCACCGGCCCGAGGGTGAACTGCTTCACCCCTGTCTGTCATCTCAACACACTGGATGGCCTTTAATGCGGCTCCAGCCGCGTCTTCTTTACTGCTGAGACTGTCCATGGGTTGGCGGACACTCCCGGCTGGGTATATTCCCGTTCTGCGGCTTTCATAGGGGAAGCAAATGAAATGAGAGTCAGGAAATCCATACTCAAGGGTCGGTAGATCCGGTCCCTGGCGATATCCCAGGTTGAGGATCTCGGTTCCTTCATGTTCTTCGAGTTTCGCTATCTTTTCCTTCGCAGCATCCCTTTGAACATCAGTCTCGCCTTTCTCAGCAGTTATTTTGGCATCCTCAAGCGCCCTAATAGCCTCTCCATCTGCAGAATTCGGAATCATTCCGGCAGCAAGTACAACCAAATCTACCTCAACCTCAATGTTATCCCCGGGCATTGTATTCAGAGCTGATACAAGAAGTTTTCCCCCGTTTTCATTTTTTACGCCGGTAATTTCGCCTTTTGTAAAAAATATCCCGGGTTCTTCCTGTGCTTTTCTGTAGAAATCTTCATAAAAACCCGGAGTACGTATAAACTCGTAAAATATATAAGCCTTTGCATTATCATCCTGCTCACGAAGGTACATTGCCTGCTTCAGAGCATTCAGGCAGCAGATCGAAGAACAATAAGAATGATGCTTTTTGTCTATTGAACCGCCGCATTGTATGAATGCAATACTCTTAACCTCTTTCCCGTCAGATGGCCTGACAATCTTTCCATTTTCCTTTACCATCTCCTCTAATTCGATATTCCTGATCACATCAGGGATTTTTCCGTACGATAGATTTTCTCTGGGTTCTTTCGGTTTCCATCCGGTAGCCTGGATGATCGATCCAACGCGAAATGTATCAAGAGGTTCTCCCTCAGTTTTACCGTTTTTTGTAGATTTCAGCGATACATCGAATAATCCCGGTGCACCTTCTATTCTGGCTGCTGCTGCTGATCTATAAACCTTTATTAGAGGATGCTCATCAACCTCTTTGATGAGAGCGTCTATCCCGTTATCCTCCAGGTCTCTGAAAGGGGGCTTGCTCGGGATAGACCTGTATTGTTTGGATAACCAACCTCCAAGTTTTTCTGATTTATCGATAAGCCGTACATCATATCCGGTCTTTGCTGCTTCGAGAGCAGCTGTCAATCCTGTTACACCACCTCCGACAACCAGAATACTCTTATTCAGTGTCTCTTCAGGCTGGAAGGGCTCGGGCGGTTCAAATTTCTGAAGTTTTGTTAAATACATCCGGATATAATCTTCTGCAAGCATTTGTGTATCTTCTTCATTCGGAGGCTGACTCCATACAACATGCTCCCTTAATCCCAGTTTTTCAACTATCACATCTCCGGGGAAAACATCTTCCTCGTACCTTCGCGGTGATATCCCTGCTATCAATACTTTACTCAGTTCTTCTTTTTCTATGTCTTCTACAATTATATTTAAATCGGATTTTTCACATGATCTTACTGTCCGGCAATAAGGAACACTGTACTCTTCGGTCGCAACTTTGCTTAGGGCCTCTATATCAATAGCTTCACCTATTCCATATCCTGTGCATATAAAAACGCCTATTTTTTCTTCCATTTTATTCTTCTCCTCCAATAAGGCATTGTATTGCTTTTAATGCTGCTGCTGTGGCATCCTTAGTAGTGCTTGAAACATCACAGGGATGTTTTGAACAGCCTGCAGAATATATTCCTTCAATATTTGTTGCTCCCTCAATAAAACCGTAGTCATTTAACAACAATTCTGAGGGAAATTTGATATTTATTGAATTTGGGGCCATTCCAGTAGCAAGAACTAC
Organism: bacterium; assembly: GCA_028278455.1. Classification (GTDB taxonomy): domain Bacteria; phylum SM23-31; class SM23-31; order SM23-31; family SM23-31; genus JANQEH01. Next base: position 29,969 of record JANQEH010000166.1, on the reverse strand, counting down.
CAATTCAAATTCCGGATGGTTGTTCTCTCTCGTTATTGTATCCTCAACATCCAAAATAAGGTTCTTGCTGTCAGGATTTTCGCTTATTGCAGCTACCTTACCTTTAACAAAGGAGATATTTGCATCATCCAGCATATCATAATAGAATTTCTCAAGACGTCCTATTGTGCGGATATCGATATAGAAAACTGTTGTTTTAGAATTCTCATTCTTATCTCTTAGATACCTGGCCTGTTTCAGGGACGCCATACAACATACAGCAGAGCAGTAGGGCAGATGATTTTCATCTCTTGATCCTGCACATTGTACGAATGCAACATTCATGGCTTTCCGGCCATCTGAGGGTCTCGTGATCTCACCACCAGTTGGACCGTTATTTGATGCCATCCTCTCCATCATAACGTTTGTAACGACATTTTGATATTGTCCATACCCGAGAGTGTCAAGTTTAGTCGCATCAAAGGGTTTCCAGCCTGCTGCAATTATTACTGCCCCTATCTTAACTTTGATCTTTTCATCAGTCATTTCCCAGTCTATCGCATCATCAGGCATGGATCCCTGAAGAACTCCTGCGTCAGTATCAGACAGCGTCTCCCGGTCAATGACATAGCCGTGGGGATAAGCCATATCGTGAGGAAAATAAAGTCCTTTAGTTCTATCCATACCATAGTTAAAATCGTTATTTCTTTCTCCGGTTAGTTTCTCAACTACAGATACATCAACCGGATATTTGCCGGTAAGATACTTTGGCTTTACCCGGAGAACAGCCTTGAAATCTCCAGCCTGGCCGGAAATCTCTTCTACATCTGATAAAGTATAGACGGTGATCCGCGGATTCTGCCTGATCCTTCGGACATTTATCTCGAATCCGCATGATGGAGGGCACATTTTAGGAAAATATCGATTCATTTGTACTACTCGACCGCCGAGATAAGCCTCTTTTTCAACAAGAATAACATCATATCCCACTTCTGCGGCTTCCACAGCAGCAGTCATTCCTGCAATTCCTCCACCTATAACAAGAATAGGTTTTGCATTTGATTTCATAACACCTTCCTTCAACTCATAAAGCTAAATTAAAGGCACAATGCCTGTATTCTGTTGATTAGCAGGGATATTCATCCCTGAACTCGACCGGTACTCTGTATTAATCACGGATGATGTTATTAATATTATAATATCTTCCTGTATTCCGGATATGGGAATACAGATCTCCGTTAATTAAAACTATTTGAGCTTGTTTTAACAGAAATGAATAACAAAAACGTTCAGGATAATTAGCACTAGTAGATCAGTAACCTTCTCTGTAAGTTATTTTCTCACAAAAACGTCACTGCTGTAGCTTAAGTAGATGTGCAGATATAGCAGAAGTTGAGTATTAATCTCCGAAAGATAATGTTAACTCCTAAACTATTACACTTAATATTGAAATAGATAAATTGTACTATCTATGATTAATTACAAATTGATTTTTTTCTGCCTGTGATGCTCTGGATGAAGTTTTTTTGAGGGGAACCATAATTGTATGATACCTTTGATTATATACACCCTGTAGAATGCAACCATTATATTCAAAAGCTGTCACAGTGTGTATATCAATCGAATCTTTCGGACTATTCCAATTTATATATAATGGATTAAAAATAGAATTGCAAGCATTTTTCTCAAAAATTTAATTTTTTATCTTTGTTTTGTTCCGGAAACTAATGAGTTCATAAATGAAGACTAGCGGTGTTCATAATTCATACAGTTTAAAGGTTTTTTCTGGCGGTAGATGCAGGTTTGTTGACTGCTTTTGAGAACCACAGGAGTCTGGTGCTTGCAAGAATAGAATAATATGAACATGCGGATAGACAGGTTTATCCGGCAGATGGAATTTTAAACCTGGTATTGAATACAAATGAAAAGAATGAAAATACGAAATATTTGGAGTTTGAATACCTTCTGATGACTTGTTCCTCGGAAAAATATAGCTTCAAGAATGACTCTATAGAAAAGATCTATTCTTATATGTAATATTCTCAAATATAAAATCTCGATTCAATGTACATTGTATTATTTATTGTTGTTATATCCCGGCCATCATACTATTATTGATTTTTATTGCTTTACTGAACTCTATTTTCTACATTATCCGATAATAATTCTTAACCCGCTTCTATAACAGAAAAGATCGTTTACGACATTTGTCGTTCCCGCTGTTTTGGCTGCAATAGTATTTATACGGACCGTATGAATATAAACTCGGAGTACTTTATGTTCCTGAGATTTGTATATTCACGCCTTAAGTCTGAATTGGTTGAGGAATTCCGAAAAACTTATACAGAGAAAGTTATCGCCAGACTTGAAAAAGTACCTGGCTGTCTCTATTGTGGGTTGATAGTAACTGAGCCGGATAAAGCAGAGGGAATATCCCTTACACTCTGGGAAACTCTTGAGCAGCAGGAAAACTATGAAAAGAGCGGTCAATATCTTGAAAATCTAAATAATGTAAGAAAATTCCTTTCAGATTCGTCAATCCAGAAAGTCAATCTATCCGGAGATCTAAAGCTCGAATACGGGTTCGTCCAAAATGAACCGGAAATAAGCTCATATTCATCAATTGCGCAATCAGACGATTCCATTCCATCGAGGGAAAATGAGTTTATAGCAAATCTGAGACTTGTAACAGTTAAAATTCAGCCTGACAAATTGCTGGAATTCAGACAATTATACAATGATAAGATAATTCCCGAATTAAGAAAAGTAAAAGGATGTAGATTCGCGGTTCTCTCGGAAAGCATGGAAACTACAAATGAACTTATTTCGATAACGTTTTGGGACAGTGAAGCTGATATGGATAATTATGAAAGGGGAGGAAAATTTACTGAATTGAATGATATTGTCAAGCATACTTACACTGATGCTTTCAGATGGAAACTGGCAAAAAGTGAGCATGATTCAAAAAAGACTGTTACAGGTGATGATCTGCAGGTCAAATATTACAGACTTTTGACTGGAAAAGTTTTTAAAAAACAGTAATGTTCACTATTGAGATGTCTGATGAGAGATTGTGCCCAAGAAGAAATGAATGAAGATTTTTGAAATAAGAAGGCATGTCAAAGGTCTAATATTCTGAGGATACGATGCTGATAAGACATGAATTTGTGTAATAAATTACAGATTTTTGTGTAACAATCCCGAATTTTTGGAATTTATTAAACAAAAAAAATAGTTATATTATTAATGAGATCAAAGAAATAAATAATCATATAGGAGAGATTGAAAATGGGAATTAAAGAAAAGATCGTTGAAGATATTGCTGTAGTGATCCCAAGCGGCAAACTCATGGGTGGTCCCGAAACCGACAATCTTCATGAAAAGATCAAAAGTCTTATCGACGATGACATGATAAAGATCGTGATCGACCTCTCGAAAGTAAAATGGATGAACAGCCTGGGACTGGGTATCCTGATGTCATGCTTCACTTCCGTAGCTGTCGCAGGCGGAAACCTTAAACTCGCCGGCGTAACTGAAAAGGTGCAGAGCCTTTTGATGATAACACAGGTTATAGCTCTTTTCGAGCATCATGACGATGTTGATAAGGCGATTGCTGCCTTTAAAGAATAGAACTGTTTAAATTAATTATGGAATTATTATAGTCCATATAAATTGATCACAACCTGAACAATTCGGAAGGCTCTTAACGAAGATCCTTGCCGCTACTGCATTCTTTTATCGCTTTAATATTCTACTAAAAATAAATGGGAGAAAAAAATGTATAACCGGCGTGATTTTCTGGGCGCAGTGGGTAAACCCGCTGCTGCTGCATTATTAATGACAGCTCTGGATCCATCCGGGATCAGCCGGGCTGTTGAAGCATTCGAGGGATATTCGGGATCACCGAAAGAAGCAGCCGCAGATGATGCTATCTGGTTTGAATGCCAACAGGCCTTTATTGTGGATCGAAGCCTGATAAATTTGAACAACGGCGGCGTTTGCCCTTCCCCGGCGATGGTACTTGACGCATATAAAAAACATTTCGACTACTCGAATAAAGCTCCGACATATACAATGTGGGGGATCCTCGAACCCCAGAAAGAAGCAGTCCGCAAAAGGCTGTCTCGCGTATTCGGCTGCGATCCTGAGGAAGTCGCCATGACCAGGAACGCCTCAGAGGGATTACAGATTTGTCAGCTCGGATTTGACCTTAAGAAGGGTGACGAGATCCTGACGACCACTCAGGACTACGGCAGGATGATCACAACATGGAAACAAAGGGAAAGAAGAGAAGGACTTGCAATGAAACAGTTCCCTATTCCCGTTCCTTGTGAAGATCCCGACAGGATCGTATCCCTTTTTGAAGAAAATATCACACCAAAAACAAAAGTGATCCTTATGTGCCACGTGATAAACCTTACCGGACAGATACTGCCGGTAAAGGGTGTTGTCCAGATGGCAAGAAAAAAGGGAATTCCTGTGATTGTAGACGGCGCACATGGATTCGCTCATTTCGAATTCGATCATAAAGACCTTGATTGTGATTACTATGCTTCAAGTCTGCATAAATGGCTCTGCGCACCTCATGGGACAGGCCTTCTTTACGTCAGAAAAGAAAAGATTAAAGACCTTTGGCCGATGATGGCTGCCCCGGAAGGAATGGATGCGAATATAAGGAAATTTGAAGAGATTGGAACTCATCCAGCTGCACCATATCTCGCAATTGCAGAAGCTTTGACATTCTACCAGGGTATTGGTGCAAAGAGAAAAGAGGAAAGACTCCGCTATCTTACACACCGATGGGCAAACAGACTACTTCAGTACGACAGGGTAACTCTTAATACAAGTCTTCGACCTGAATTCTCATGTGGTGTTGCAAATGTGAATATAGATGGTATTGATCCTGCTGAACTTAATAATCATTTATGGGAAAAGCATAGAATAATTACTGTACCCATCAAACACAAAGAGTTCCAGGGAATTCGTGTAACACCGAATGTGTACACTCTGCCAGAAGAAATCGACAGGTTTTCCGATGCCATGGTAGATGTCATAAAGAACGGTTTATAAGTGTGGGTGATTAACCAGATTATTTCGAGGATGAACAGTATATTCGTGATTTCTTAAAAATGTTTCTCGAAGACAACGGATAAAAAACGATTATTGCATCAAACGGTATTGAGGCATTTGAGATGCTGAAAACGGCGTAGACTTTACTGGACCTGATCACCCTTGACATACAGATGCCCGAAAACTCAGGAGCTGAATATTACCGAAAGATACGCGGGAGTAAAGATTTCAAGAAAACTCCTGTTATTATAGCAATCAGGATCTCTGGAAAACATCTTGCCGTACAGGAACCATTCGGCGTAGTCGACAAACCGATCGATAAAGAAATACTGTATGAGAAGATCAGGAAAGCATTCAAATAGAAAGGCTCTGATTCATTTGGTTGACAATATTCTACACAATTATCAATTTGGAAATAAGTTTAATGATATTGTTTAGAGTTTGTTAAAGAAATCTGTTTATAATACTCTCGAATAATTCCTGTTTTCCGCTGGTTCTTAAAGGTTCACCTGAGCATTCTGCAATTTCAGCTAACTGTTCTAGTTTGAGTTTTCCGGCTTCGAACGCCCTGCCGGCAGTCGTGTCAAAACTGCCGTATCTCCTTTTAACGAGATCAAGGTAATCTGATTTTTCAAGTATATCAGTTGCGATCAACAGTCCTCTTGCCAGAGTATCAATTGAAAGAATGTGAGCAATAAAGATGTCTTCGAGATCTGTAGAGCTTCTGCGGACTTTTGCATCGAAATTCATTCCTCCCGCTCCAAGGCCTCCATTCCGGAGTAGAACTATCATGATCTCAACTGCGTCATACAAATTGTATAGAAACTCATCAGTATCCCATCCGCAATGGGGATCACCCTGATTGACGTCGAGGCTACCGAGCAGTCCAGCATCCGCGGCTGTTTGTATTTCATGAGCGAATGTGTGTCCGGCCAGAGTTGCATGGTTATTTTCGATATTAATCTTGAAATCATCCTCGAGACCATAGCTTTTCAAAAAAGCAATAACAGCATTAACATCATAATCATACTGGTGTTTTGCCGGTTCCATCGGTTTAGGCTCTATAAGAAAGGTACCTTTAAAACCTGCTTTTCTGCCATGGTCTCTTGCTTTTGCAAGGAACATAGCCAGATGGTCTATCTCCTTCTTCATTTCGGTATTCAGTAGCGTGGAGTATCCTTCTCTTCCTCCCCAGAATACATAATTCTCGCCGCCAAGTTCAACCGTAGTTTCCAATGCAGCTTTTACCTGGGCAGCTGCATGGGCAACTACATGAATATCAGGATTTGTGGCTGCCCCGTTCATATAACGGGGATGAGAAAACAGGTTTGCAGTCCCCCATAACAGCCTGACTCCTGACTCATTCTGCTTATTCAATGCCAGTTGAGTCATCTTCCTTAGATTCTTTTCAGAGTCTTTGATATCCTCTCCTTCCGGAGCCAGGTCGCGGTCATGAAAACAATAATACGCCATTCCGAGCTTGCTTGTGAATTCAAATGCCGCATCAAGCTTATCCCTTGCCCGCTGCATGGGATCCGGATTTCTCAACCACTGATATTGATGAGTTTCAGACCCGAATTGATCTACCCCTGCACCACATATAGTATGCCAATAGGCTACTGAAAACCTGAAAAGGTCTTTCATTTTCTTTCCACCAACTACCCTGTTCTCATCATAGTATTTGAAAGCCAGGGGATTATCCGATCCTGGCCCTTCATATCTGACCTTTTCTATATCAGGGAAATACTCTTGGTCACCTATTGTTACACTTATTGACATTTCCGGGATTCCTTTCACGTCTGTAAAAATTAGCTTTTTATATATGTATTAACTTGAATTCAAGTAAACCTGTAAATACTTACTATTGTGCATTTTAATTTCAGTTTATTACGGACTATCTCTATATTAGATTCCTCTGTTCAGATTTTCCATAAAACCACCCAGATCAGTATATTGCTTATAAAGTAAATCATATATTTCAGCTTTTTTTTGATCGGGATTATATACTATTTCGAATCCTCTACCCATAGCCTTTTGAGCCGATCTGATATCCGGATAAATTCCGGATACCGTTGCAGCTGCCATTGCCGATCCAAGAGCACATGCCTGGTCGGACCGAGCGATCTTGATGGGACAATTCAAAACATCACTTAAAACCTGCATGATAAATGGAGACTTTTTAGGGATTCCGCCTAAGGCAATAACACCCATTATATTTATTCCCTCATCTATAAATCTGTCTATTATCTTTCTGGCTCCGAATGCGGTTGCCTCAACAAGAGCTCTGAATATTCCCGGTGCATCAGTTCCAAGGCAGATACCGGTGACTGCTCCCTTCAGTCTTTGATCAGCGTAGGGTGTTCTTCTGCCGTTCAACCAGTCAAGGGCAATAATCGAGGACATTTCCAGTGAGATCGATTCCGCGGCGGCGGATAATTCCGGGATTATATTCTTCTCAATATTTGAAGAAAGAATATTTATCACAGAGGCGTCAACTGTAGAGTTTTTTGATAGTACCTGGCGCACCGGGAACATAAGAATATCCCGGAACCAGGCATATATATCACCGAATGCTGACTGCCCTGCCTCCATTCCAACTAAACCAGGTATGATCGATCCGTCTACCTGTCCGCAGATACCGCCAATAAGTTTATCACCTATCTCATCTGCGGGCGCAACCAGCATATCACAGGTTGAAGTTCCTATTACTTTACATAATATATAAGGCTCTACTCCGGCGCCTACAGCCCCGAGATGAGCATCATAAGCACCGGCCCCTACAACTACTCTTTCAGAAAGCCCTAATTTTTTTGCCCATTCGGGTGAAAGTGTACCAGCAATTCTGTCGCAGGTATAAGTTTCTGTGTATAGACGGGAGCGGATTCCTTCCAGCAATGGATCTATTTTTTGCAAAAACCCCTCAGATGGCAGGCCATTGAATTCCCTGTGCCACATAGCTTTATGCCCGGCAGCGCATCTGCTTCTCATAATTTTTAATGGATCCTTGTTTCCTGTTAATAAAGCTGGGATCCAGTCACAGTTCTCAACCCAGGAAAATGCTGCCTTCCTGACCTTTTCATCCTCCCTGAGAATGTGAAGCATTTTTGCCCAGAACCATTCGGAAGAATATACGCCTCCCACATACTTTGTGAAATCAATTCCCCCCCACGTATGTGATACATGATTTATCTCTTCGGCTTCTTCTACAGCGGTATGATCCTTCCACAAAACGAACATTGCGTTGGGATTTTCTTCAAAGCCGGGAGTCAGCGCAAGTGGTGTTCCGGTTATGTCCACGGGTCCGGGAGTTGATCCTGTTGTATCCACTGAAATACCGGTGATATTCTCCCGGACACTGCGCGTAACCGAGGAGAGAGCTTCCCTTACTGATCCCTCAATACCTTCGATATGGTCCATTGGATGCTGTCTGAACTGATTTTTAGCAGGATCGCAGTATTTTCCTTTTTTCCAGCGATTAAAGTCCCAAACAGATGAAGATATGTCAATACCGTTTTCACAATTTACAATGATCGTACGTACGGAATCTGTTCCGAGATCGACACCGATAACATATTTCTGTTCTGCCATAATGTGCTTCCGGTTATTTGGATTAAGATATTATTTTCTTCTTAAAATGTAAAGATTAGCCGTCTGCTGCGTATTTGTACTCAAATCTTGAAAAAAAGTCAAAAATTAAAAGTAAGCGTTTTAATTTACACCGGTTAGAATCTAAAAGAAGTTAAAAGCTGCTTCAATTATTCTCAAGACTTTTTTTGACTGAAATAGCATAATATTCTACTAATAATTAGAAAGAATACTCTAATTTACGTATATATTATACAGAGAGAAATACTTTACATCTCAAATTGAATAATATTATACATTAAACTTGATTTCCCGAATGCATTTTAATATACTATTTATATTAATGGGTATTCTGCAGATTGAGTCATTATTTCTTCTATAATACTTTAACTGTTTATCAGTCAGAAAATTCTGATATTAGGTATCCAATTTTCGCGGAGATAATAATATGTCCGATAAATTTATTCTCAATAGAGACAATTTATTAAGAGCGCAGAAGGCGGCACAAATAGGAAGCTGGATTTATGATATTGACAAGGATGAATTCGAATGGAGCGACGAAGTATATTCCATACTCGGTCTGAGTAGAAATTCCGCTCCTGAATATAAAATTTTCTTAGATGCAGTCCATCCGGATGACCGTGAATATGTAATCAGTTCCTGGAATAGGATTAAAAACGGTGAGAAATACGACATTGAATTTAGAGTAATTGCCAATAATAAAATAAAATGGATTCATGAAAATGTGATACATGATTGGGATGCGGCTGGCAGAGTTATATCAGTTTTAGGTACAATACAGGATATAACAAAACAGAAATTAACCGAGCTTGCTTTGAAAGAAAGTGAAGAAAAATACCGATTACTGATAAACAACATCCCCGATGTGACCTGGGTTACTGATAACAAGGGCCATACAAGCTTTTTAAGCCCGAACATTAAAAGGATTTTCGGTTTTACTTCTAAAGAAATTATCAAGGGTGGAAATGTATTTTGGCTTAACCGGATCCACAAGGATGACAAAGAAAAATTTGAAAATGCAATCACTAAGCTCATGTCAGAAGGAACACCTTTTGATACTGAATACAGGATTAAAAAGAAAAATGGAGATTGGATATGGCTGCATGACCGTGCTCTCAGTCACCCTCAAAAAGAAGGAGAAATCCATACATACAGAGTTTTATCTGAAATAACGAGTAGAAAAATAGCTGAAAAAGATTTAAGAGTGAGCAGAGAAAAATTCTCTATGATATTGTATTCCAGTCCTGATTCAATTATTATAACTGAACCCGATACAGGTTTTCTGATTGATTCAAATGAAGGATTCACCAGGACTTTCGGTTATACAAGTGATGATATCTTGGGAAAAACGACATTTGATTTAGGTCTATGGTTAGATTACGAACATAGGAACAAATTGATTGAAACCTTAGAAAGAGACGGAAAGGTGAGTGACCACAAGGGGAAACTTCTGTCAAAATCGGGCAGCGTTCTCGATGTGGAAATATTCATGGAATTCATTGAGATAGGTGGAAAAAAATACTTATTAACTCTTGCAAAGGATGTCACTGAGCAGAAAAAAGTAAAAGAAGAATATAAAGAAAGCGTAGATTTTTTGAAGAGTGTATTTAAATCTGCCCCTACAGGAATCGGTGTTGCCATTGATCGTGTGTTTCAGAAAGTTAATGAGAGGTTCTGCGAGATTGTCGGATACATGGAAGATGAACTGATAGGCAACCACTCAAGTATGCTGGATCCGCCCGGTGGAGAATTTGAGATATACGGAAAGGATAAATATTATCAGATAATTGAAAAAGGCGCATTAACAGTTGAGACAAAATTAAAATGTAAAAATGGACAAATAATCGATGTACTTCTCAGCTCAACTCCCATGGATACTGAAGACCTTTCTAAAGGTATAACTTTCACGGCACTTGATATTACTGAGCGAATAAGCGCCGAAAAACGGTTGCATATGGTACTTGAAGCAACTACTGATGCTATCTGGGACTGGAATATAGCAACTGGAGAAGTATATTTCAGCCCCAGATGGCTTACCATGCTGGGCTATAAGCCAGATGAATTTCCTCATTCTTACAGGACCTGGGAAATGCTGCTCCATCCGGAAGAAAAAGACTTTACAGTCTCAGGCGTAAAAAAATATCTCAAACCGGATATGGGACCATTCTCTATCGAATTCAGGATGAAAATGAAGAATGGAGAATATAAATGGATACTCGGCAGGGGAAAGGCCGTAGAATTTGACGATGATAATAAACCGCTCAGAATGGTTGGTACACACGTGGATATTTCTGAGAGAAGAAATGCTGAAGATGCTCTGAAAGAAAGTGAAGAAAGGTTCAGAGCAATGTTTGATACAATCACAAACGGCGTAGCAGTATATAAAGCTGAGGATAACGGTAAGGATTTTGTCTTTCTCGATTTTAACAAGTCTGCTGAAATGATTGAAAATATTAAAAAAGAGGAATTGATCGGCAAGAAAGTAACAGAAGTTTTTCCAAGTATCAAAGATTTTGGATTGTTTAAAGTGTTCGAGACTGTGTATAAAACAGGTATAAATGGTTATTTACCAATCAGGCAATACAAAGATGATAGAATATCAGGTTGGAGAGAAAATTACGTGTATAAACTGCCGTCAGGTGAGATCTTTGCGATCTATGAAGATATTACAAAGAAGAAACAGGCAGAAGATGAAATAAGAAAACAGAATGAATTCCTTAATAATCTTCTCGAAAGCCTTTCTCACCCTTTCTACGTTATCAACATTGATACTTACCAGGTGGAGATGGCAAATAATGCTGCAAATTTCGGAAAGCTGGATGAAAACTCAACCTGTCACCTGCTTACACATCAATCCGACACGCCTTGCTGCGGCAAAGACCACCCATGCACAATCGAGTTGATCAAAAATAGTAAAAAACCGGTTGTAGTAGAACACATTCATACTGATCCTGACGGATTTGAAAGGTCCTTTGAGATCCATGGTTTTCCAATTTTTGATTCGAAAGGAAACCTTGTCCGGATGATTGAATACAGCATAGATATAACGGACAAGAAGAAGCTGGAGAAAGACCTCGAATTTGCACAGAAGATCTCAACTGTGGGAGATATATCCAGAAAGGTCGCGCACGAGGTTAGAAATCCCTTATCCTCAATAAGATTTGCAGCCAGCAATCTGAACACTTACCTTGAACTTGAATCGGATGAACAGAGGTTGATCGATATTGTGCTGCAGGAAACAGACAGATTGGATGGAATTGTTAACGAGTTCTTATCCTTCAGCAGGATGAAGACGCCGACATTACTGAAACAGAGGTTAGAACCTATTATTGAGGATTTTATGTTCCTTGTAGAGAATAATGAATCATATATTTCAAAAAATATTGATTTAGATGTATCCGTTACTGAAAAACTGCCGGAATTGAACCTGGATAAGGATCTGATTAAAGAGGTTTTCCTGAATCTACTTCTAAATGCTGTGGATGCAGTACAGGAAAGAGGAAAAATCAGGTTATTTGCTGATTCCGTTAAATATATGGGGGAAGATAATATCAGGATCATAATTTCCGATAACGGTGCAGGAATATCTGAAGCAATGATCTCAAGGATCTTTGATCCATATGTTACATCAAAAGCAAATGGAACCGGTCTTGGTTTGTCAATTGCCAGGAAGACAATTTCAGATCATGGTGGAACTATAACAGTCAAGTCTATATTAGCAGAAGGCACAATATTCAGCATCTATTTACCTCTTAATTTTGAAAAAGGAAACAGCTATGAATAAAATCCTCATAATAGATGATAACTCGGCCATGCGCGAAACCCTGAAGTACAGATTTAAAAAAGAGGGTTATGATGCAAAAGACGCTCAGGATGGAGAAACAGGCATCGAAATAGTCAGAAATGAATTTTTCGATGTCGTACTGACAGATCTCAGAATGGGAGATATAACCGGTCTAAACGTGATCGAAGAAGTAAAAAAACTGAATCCTGCAACAGAAATAATTCTAATTACTGCTTATGCATCAGTTAAGACCGCAGTACATGCAATGAAAGAAGGAGCATATGATTATATCACAAAGGATTCCGATATCGAGGAGATCCTTCTTACTGTTGAAAGAGCTATTGAAAAAAGGAAGCTTACGGCAAAAATTGATGCCTTCGAGAGAGAGTTGATAGAAAAATACAGGTTCGAGGAAATTATCGGAAAAAGTAAGCCGATACTTTATGTTTTAAAGCTTGTTACAAAAGTCTGCAAAACCGATTCTACTGTTCTTATTACCGGACCCAGCGGCTCCGGCAAGGAGTTGATAGGTAAGGCTATTCACTTCAACAGTATGCGGATAGACGGACCTCTTGTAACCCTAAACTGCGGATCAATCCCTGAGAATCTTCATGAGAGCGAATTATTTGGGCATACTAAAGGAGCATTCACCGGTGCGATGAACGAGAAAAAAGGTTTAATCGAAGAGGCTGATGAAGGTACGATTATCCTTGATGAAGTTGGCGAACTTTCCTTATCCGCACAGGTGAAATTTCTGCGATTTCTCCAGGAAAACGAGATTAAGAGAATAGGCGAGAATAAAAATCGACTTGTAAATGTCAGGGTAATTGCCATGACCAACAAAGATCTCAAAAAGGAAGTCTCAAAAGGAAATTTTCGAGAAGATTTGTTCTTCAGATTAAATGTCCTGCCTATTATAGTTCCTCCGCTAAAAGAAAGAAAGAATGACATCCCTGAGCTTATAGAACACTTTCTTAAAGAGCTTGAAGAAAGGCTGCATAAGCCTGATCTCAGGATTAACAACAGGGCAGTATCAATGCTACAGGGTTACTCATGGCCAGGCAATGTACGTGAATTGAAGAATGTACTCGAAAGAAGCGCTATACTGTATGAAGGAGATGAGATTAAACCTCACGATCTACCTGACGAGATTTCACATATCGGCAAAGAAAATGAGAATTCTTTTGACCAGAATAATTTGTCTTTGGAGTCAAATGAAAAACATCATATAACGAATATTCTTGCAAAATTTTCCGGGAACAGATCAAAAGCTGCGTCATGCCTGAAGATCTCGAGAACGACTTTAATCGATAAGATCAAGAAATACAAAATTGAAGACAATAAATAGTGTTCAGATTCTGAACAACACTTTCCTTGAATGTATAGTGAATCTGGACACTAATTAAAATTGAAATTTGCTTCAATTCACCCTTCAAAAAAAAAACACCTCTATTAATATCAGTATTTACAATTATTTATAATTTAAATATCAGAAACAATTTATCTGTCTGGAAAATTCTGGTACAAGTATTGTAATTAAATCCCCCACAGGAGCTAATAACAATAATAAAAGGACCCTAATATGAAAAGAATACTGATAGTTGATGATGAACCTTTAATATTAGAAATGTTAGCAAAGCATTTAGAAACAACCGGCTATTATGTAGCTACTGCTACCAGTGGAAAAATAGCTCTTCAGATAATGATCGAGCGTGATTTCGATATACTTTTATCGGATATAATGATGCCTGAAATGAGTGGATTTGAATTAGCTGAAATGGTTAAAAAAAATTTTCCTGACACAAGTACAATCCTGATGACCGGATTTGATCTCGCTGATAATATGCTTGATTATCCGCTTTTGAGAAAACCTTTCAGGAATACAGAGCTGACTAATGTACTTTCTATTCATCAAAATGAAGCTAAATATATAATTGAATAAACAAGGGAGTTATTATGGAAACCGAAGAACAAATAATGACTGAACATGAGGAGGCCCTGATTGAGGTTCAGGAAAGGAAGTTTTTGACATTCGCTTTAAGAAATGAAGAATATGGTATAAATATCGAAGATGTGAGGGAGATTATAGGTATCCAGAAGATAACAGAAGTGCCGGATGTACCGGTGTTTATCAAAGGAATAATCAACCTACGAGGGAAAATCATACCGGTTATGGACATAAGACTCCGGTTCGGAATGCCGGAAATTGAATATAACGAAAGAACCAGTATAATTGTAGTAAACATAAAAAGTAAAGATGTTGGGCTTATTGTGGATACTGTATCAGAAGTACTTGATATTCCCCTTACAGATATTGAGAAGGAAGTCAGCAATAATACAAGCGAAAATTATGTTGAAGCGTTCGGTAAAGTTAGCGATTCTGTAAAGATCCTTCTTGACATTCAGAAACTGCTTGAAGGATTGTCATTGTAAATTTGAAATGTTTAATTCATGTAATCATAGGAGAATGAAAGATGAGAAAAATTAATAGTAAAACAGAAGGCGGTTTTTTAGGTTTCGGTAAAAAAGCGCTAAAAGCTGAACTCGCAGAATGCCAGAAAAAGGCTGTACTTCCAGATCTAATCCCTACAGTGATAATGGCAGTTGACACTGATATGAGCATTACTTATATGAATCCTGCAGGAGCAGGCGTGGTCGGTATGACCCCGGAACAATGCGTTGGTATGAAATGCTATAACTTGTTTAAGACACCTCACTGTCAGACTACAGAATGTCGATGTGCACAGGCTATGCAGAAAGATGAAACTGCCACAGGTGAGACTATTGCTGATCCGACCGGGCTTAACCTGCCAATAATGTACACCGGGGCTCCAATCAAAGATGAGCACGGGACAATTATTGGGGCAGTTGAATATGTTGTCGATATGACTGAGATAAAAAATGCACAAAACAAAATTAAAAAGTGCTTTGAGTATCAGGAAAATGAGGTCGTCAAATTGACAGGTTCGCTTAACAAGATCGCTGAAGGAGACCTGACTGCAGAATATGACGTTGCCTCTGCAGATGAGGTTACCCAGGATAGTCACGATTCATTCTGCGGAATACAGGATGCCTTGAAAGCTACAACTCTTTCTCTTAACGATATCCTGGGTCAGGTATCTTCTGCAGCAGACCAGGTTTCTTCAGGATCTACCCAGGTTTCCGATTCAAGTCAGGCATTATCTCAGGGTGCAACCGAGCAGGCAAGCTCACTTGAAGAAACTTCATCATCGATAACGCAGATCGCCGGCCAGACCAAGACAAATGCGGAGAACGCTACTCAGGCCAACAGTCTAGCAGTTTCAGCTAAAGATACAGCAGTTACGGGAAACGACCAGATGAAAAAAATGCTTGAGGCCATGAGCGATATAAACCAGTCATCTAATGAAATCTCGAAGATAATCAAAGTAATAGATGAAATTGCTTTCCAGACAAACTTACTTGCTCTCAACGCGGCAGTTGAAGCGGCGAGGGCCGGTGTACATGGAAAAGGTTTTGCGGTTGTTGCAGAAGAAGTTAGAAATCTGGCTCAGAGAAGTGCTGAAGCAGCAAAGGAAACTACTGAGCTCATTGAAGGTTCTGTGAAAAATGTTGATAACGGGACCAGTATCGCTGATGAGACTGCGAAAGCCTTAGAGGAGATCGTTGACGGTATAACAAAAGTAACCGATCTTGTGGGAGAGATTGCAAGCGCGTCCAATGAGCAGGCTGAAGGCATTGATCAGATAAACAACGCACTTGGACAGATTGACCAGGTAACACAATCCAATACCGCTAACGCTGAAGAAGGTGCTGCTGCTGCCGAGGAACTCAATAGTCAGGCGAATGAATTAAAGCGGATGATCTCAAAGTTCAATTTAAAAGAAAGCAATAAAACGAAATATGTTGATAATATGACTGTAAAAAAAGAAGAGAGCAAAAGCACAAATGGGAAAAACCATAAAATCGAAGCTGCAAAAGAGATGATTAATATAGACAATGATGATTTCGGAAATTTCTAAACAGTAATATCTCTCTCTTTGGATGACATTCTCAACTGTCTGAAGCAAAATTGAGAGTATTAGCACAGAATGTAATATAAAATGGCTGAGAAAAAACAAATAACAGAGGATAAAGGCATAAACAGAGATAACGGCAGGATGGAATCTATAAGCCATCCTGCTTTTGCGCCGGAATCCGTATTGAATATTTTTGATGATGTAATAGTAAAAATTGATCCCAATGGGAAGATCATCACCATAAATAATGCTGTCAGGCAGTATGGTTATGAACCGGTGGATCTTGTAGGACGATCCATTTTTGACATAATGAAATCGCTATACTCCTGCAGGGAAGAAGCTTTACTGAATATCAAAAAATCCAGATATAAGGATTCGCAATCGACAGAATTGAGATTTAAATCAGGAGAAGGAGGAATACGATATTTTGAGTCAAAACAGTTTGAGACAAGTGAAAGAAACATATATGCAGTTAATAGAGAAATAACTGAAAGGAGAATTGCTGAACAAAAACTAAAAGAATCTGAAGATAAGTATAGAAATCTATTTGAGAATGCACTTGTAGCGATATTCCGTACCAGGATAGCAGACGGAAAAATCCTTTCCGCAAACGATGCCGGGGCAAAACTTTTAGGCTTTCGGAACACCGAATCGATCTTGAGATCAGGAATTACTATGAAAGATCTTCACCTTGATCAGGATCGTGAAGATCTAATGAAACTCCTTAAGGATAATGGTGAGATCAGAGGTTATGAAACAAGATATATTCTTCCCAACGGAGAAATCAAAGATGTGTCACTCTCTCTAAAAATATTCCCGGATAAAGGGATCATTGAAGGATTTGTAATTGACGACACCAGAAGGAAAGAATCCGAAAGGAAGTTGAGACTGAGCGAGGAAAAATACAGAGAACTTGTTGAGAATGCTAACAGCATTATTCTCAGGATGGATGTAGACGGGAACGTTACTTTCTTTAATGAGTATGCTCAGAATTTCTTCGGATACTCACTTAAGGAAATAATAGGCAGAAATGTTCTTGATACGATTGTACCGTTAAACGAAGAAAAAACAGGAAAAAACCTGTTTGAATTTGTTGAGGAATTCCTTATTGATCCGGTAAAATATGAGAATATGGAGAATGAGAATGTTAAGAAGAACGGTGAGCGGGTCTGGATCGCCTGGACTAATAAAATAATCTATAATGAAGATAATAAGATTGTCGGTTTCCTTTGTGTCGGCAATGATCAGACAGAACGAAAAAATGCTGAAAGAGAATTGTATTCCACGCAAAAAAAACTTGAAGCGATCGTAAACAACGCCTTTCAATTTACAGGATTGCTTTCACCAGAGGGATCACTCCTTATGGCAAATCAGACTGCAATTGATTTCATAGGAAAGCCTCTTGAAGAGATACAGGGTAAACCTTTTTGGGAAACACCATGGTGGGATGTTTCTGATGATGTTAAAAACAGAATAAAAAATGCTGTCATGAGGGCGAGAGCCGGTGATCATGTTCAGTTTGAAACCGTTCATCAGGATAAGCAAAACAAATTACAAAATATCAAGTTTTCGCTTAGACCAATAATTAACGAAGAAGGGAAAATTATTTATCTGGTACCTGAGGGCCGGGTAATAACCGAAGAGAAAAAAACTGAAGAAGAAAATAGAAAATTGGAGAGGCAATTATTCCATGCGCAGAAAATGGAGTCTATAGGTAGACTTGCGGGGGGCATTGCTCATGATTTCAACAACATTCTCACATCTATACTCGGATATGCACACTTGCTTGGTATGAAATTCAATGAAGAAGGCAGCATTGAAAATAATGCAGTCGGTATAATCGTCGACTGTGTTGAAAGGGCTTCAAAACTGACAAAACAACTCCTCGGTTTTGCAAAAGGGGGTGAGTTTAATCCTACACCGTTAGACCTGAATAAAGCCATCAATCGAGTATTGAAGATTTCGGACAAAATATTCGACAAAAAAGTCAAGATAAAAAAGGAATTTCAGAAAATACCATATGTTTATGCAGATTGCTCACAGATTGACCAGGTGATAACGAATATTATAATAAATGCCAGGGATGCCATGCCTTCAGGGGGAGACCTGACTGCGAAAACTGAACTTATAAATTTTGATGGAAATGGAAAGACGGGACTTATGAATCTTGATCCGGGGGATTATGTCAGGATGTCCTTTACAGATACAGGTACCGGAATGTCAAATGAAGTCAAAGAAAAGATATTTGAGCCTTTTTATACAACAAAAGGAGAAGGTAAAGGGACAGGTCTTGGTCTTGCTACTACTTACGGAATTATTAAAAACCATAAAGGTGAGATTACAGTAATAAGTAAGCCTGGTGAAGGAACTACCTTTAATTTCTATTTACCTGTTACAGAGGAACTGCCCAAGACAAAAATTCCACTCCCGGATGTCTCCGGCAGTAATGAGACAATCCTTATAATAGACGATGAGGAAAAGATCAGGTATGTTTTAGGCAAACAGCTTGAAAGTCGTGGTTACAAGGTTCTGGAGGCCAAGAGCGGCAAAATGGGATTGGAGTTGTACAAAGATAATATGAAATCTATAGGTCTTGTATTAATAGATATGATTATGCCCGGAATAGATGGAAACGAGACCTATAAAGAACTAAAAGAACTGAATCCGGATGTAAAAGCAGTACTTATTAGCGGTTACAGCGCTGAAGAAAGGGCTGAAGAAGCAATTGATAGCGGTATAAACGGATTCCTGCAGAAACCATTCTCTTTGAGAGATCTCACAAAAACAATCAGCGATGTTATCCACAAATGACGGCAATAGAATGTGGTTCTTTTCAATTTTGTTATCTTCCATTGTATGATCATTATAACAAGTTTACTGTAGGTTAAAAATCACTGCAACAGGCATAAATATCATTCGAATTAAATGATCCATTATCGGATAATTAGTTCTTATCTGCCGTATCAATCAATGGGCTGAAGTCTGAATATTTCTTTTGAAAACAATTCTTCCTTTTCATCAAGACTGCTGTTGATAGTATTTTTGAATTTCAGAGTTACCGTTGTCCCGTCTTCTTCGTTTGACTCCACAGAGATTTCACCGCCATGGGCTTTAGTTACAAGATATGCATAGGTTGTACCAAGTCCGGTACCATTATGCTTTAAAGTCTTGTCAGAATTGAATTTTTCGAAAAACAGCTTCAGTTTCCTTGGAGATATCACTGCTCCCATATTGTTTATCGTTGTAACGACATGACCATTCTTATTAAATACTTTGATTTTCACCTTCTTCTGATTTTTGTCTTCAATATTGCAGATGTGTTCAATGGCGTTCTTAATAAGATTGTGATAGACTCCTGAGAGGAGTTTTCTATCCATCATTATATGTGAATTCTCTGAAGATAATTTCAGTTCGATATTGCTTTTATAGTTTTCCGCCAGCAGTTTCAGATCATTCACAACATACTTGATCAGAGCATTAAGATCGAATGCAACCTTATCAAGAGTATACTTCCCTTTTTCAAATTCCTGTAGGGATTTAAGCTTATCAATCAGGTAGGCCATTTTATCAGTATTATCACTGACTCTTTCGAGATAGTCTTTCTGGTCGTTATCGAGATTTTGCCCGTTGACTCTAATTAGGAGATCCAGGTACCCCCTAATAGGCGTCAGATAGTTTTTAAGCTCATGCTGCAGGAATGCCTCGTACTCCATTCTCAACTTAGATATTTCATTTTCCATGTTCTTCTTTTCCGTAATATCGCGTATCACGGCAGTAAACATTCTCTTATTATCATACATGAATTCATTTACGGTTATTTCCATTGGAAAAACAACACCGTTCTTTCTGATCGCTTGGGATTCTTTCTGAAGGCATAAAGTATCTGTTCTAGCGGAATCTTTTCCTGAATCGAGATATCTATCATGTTGTTCAGCAACAGATTCGAGCATCAGAAACTTAATATTATTACCTACCAATTCACTTTCCAGATATCCGAATATATCACATGTGGCATTATTTACTGAAACGATAACACCTTCTTCATCAACAGTAATTATCCCGTCTATAACATTATTTACTATTGCTGATATTTTGTTTTCATTTTCTCTTAATACTTCTTCTGCCCGTTTTCTATCGGTTATATCACTTATAATCAAGATTATCGACTTAATCTCATTTTTGTCTTTTACGGGAGCAAGCTGATGAAGATACCATCTCTTACTGATATCGGGCTCATAAGGTTGGGTTTCAAATTCAATAGAGGTTTTATCCCTGATAACTTTTGGAAAAAGTGCTTTTAGTTTTTTTCTACCCTGCGCAGGGCTTATTTCGAAAATTGATTTGCCGATAAAATCTGCTATATTGAATCCCGGATAATGCTTATTACAGTTTTTAACTTTGCCCTCCAAGTCTAATTCTAAAACAAAATTCGGTAAACTTTCAAGTAGTTCTCTCCATTTTGCTTCACTATCTGCAAGTGCCTCTTCAGCATTGAGCCGATGAATTTTCATAACAATTCTCTCTACAATCTCATCGATCAGCTCTTTATCTGAGGTCTCAAACCTGCTTTTTTCCCGACATTCTTTATCTCCAGGGAGGCATACATCAATCCTTAAAACTAAACCTGAATTAGATTTACCACTGCTGGAATATGTCCTTTTTTCAGGTTCAAATTTTTCTGTCCTGAATTCTTTTCTGCCATATTTTATCCTGATGCCCGATATCTTTGTTTGATCATACAGATTTGTTAATAGCTCAAGTGTATACCTAAAAATTTCTTCTATCGAATAATCCTTGTTTTCCAATATTTTGGAAAGATCATATAGAAAACCGACTTCCCGGACTTTATTATTCAGCTTTTCAACTAATACCTTATTATCGAGCTCTATTTCTTTACGATTTTCTATCTCCCTCTCTAACTCTTTAGAATAATCTGACAGCTCCGAAGTCCTTTCTTCAACTCTTTTTTCTAATACTTTACTTATACTCATTAGTGATGGCGCTAAACATCTACCGTCTTCAAGAATTTTTGCTACACCTGATGTACCGAGAAATTCATTTTTTGAATCCTCTGAAGAATACACTCCTTCGGATTCAAGATCAAGATAATACATCCTGTTTTGACACAAAGACTGATCGATTTCCCGTTCTCTGTTCTTTGGAATTATTCTGAACAAAAACGACTTTGTTTTTCTGTCTCCGGTGCGCCTTTCATCAATCCGGTATTTTGCTTTCTTCCTGTCAGCAGGGTTAATTATATCTATAAGATTAGTCCCGATCAATTCTTTCGGATTATATCCATATTTACTGATCGTATCATTGATACTGGTTATTTTACCTTCCGGATTTATCATATATCGCAAAGTGTCATTTTCTTTCAATATTTCTGTCATATCTCTCGTTTCTCTTTTTCTTTGTTCTAACCTGTAACGATGTTTTTCTGATTGAATATTATTAAAAAAACTGAAAGGGAATATTTATTATCGATACCTGCTTCACATGCCCTCTATTCTGTGGGATGCTACTCCCAAATCTTGTTTGACTGACTCATTAAAAAATCTGGTTTGTGACTGAAATGAGCAATCAGTCCGATTTAGTCATGAAATTGTTAACGGTATAATTTCCAATTAGTTGTGAGTTATAACAACAATGCCGGATAATGAAAATACGAATATTTTCTTTATCGTAATTTCAATATGTTTGATGGTTCGTTTTCAACTGTCTGAAAGTTCATGACCATTATTTTCATATAATAATAAACCTTACACCCAATGACGCCCAATGAAGATGGTAATCCATCTCCATTGGACTGTCTGGTGTAATATTAAAAATTACTGAAATCATCATCGTCCAGGTTGATCACTTCTTCCTGAGATGTAATTGTTTTATTACTTCCATTATTTGATGATCCCTGATTGAGTTCATCTTTTTCCGGTTGATTCTGAATTCCTGTACTGGAACCTGTATAATTCTTAGTATTTCTCAGATTGAATCTTCCTACCATGCTTTTCAGCTCTGCAGCCTGGCTGGAAAGTTCTTCAGCAGCGGAAGCTCCCTCTTCTGCATTTGCAGTATTGGACTGAGTTACCTGGTCTATCTGTCCAAGAGCGCTTGTTATCTGCTCAATACCCTGTGCCTGCTCGTTGGATGCTGAAGTGATCTCGGCAACAATGTCGCTTACTTTTGTAATACCTTCGACTATCTCTTCAAGAGCTTTTGCGGTCTCATCTGCTATACTTGTTCCGTTCTCAACATTCTTGACCGATCCTTCAATCAGTTCGGTAGTCTCTTTTGCTGCCTCTGCGCTTCTCTGTGCAAGGTTTCTTACTTCTTCAGCTACAACAGCGAAACCTTTTCCGTGTACCCCGGCTCTTGCAGCTTCAACTGCTGCATTGAGAGCTAGAAGGTTTGTCTGAAATGCGATCTCATCGATAACCTTGATTATCTTTGAAATCTCGCTCGAGGACTCATTTATATCTCCCATGGCAACTACCATTTTCTTCATCTGTTCATTACCGGTTTCAGCAATGTCTTTCGCCTTGTTAGAGAGACCATTTGCTTCTGATGCATTTTCAGCATTAGTCTTAGTCTGAGATGCGATCTCTGTTATCGATGATGAAGTCTCTTCCAGAGAGCTTGCCTGCTCGGTTGCACCCTGTGAGAGTGACTGGCTTGAGTCAGATACCTGCTGAGCCCCGGAAGTAACCTGATCCGAAGAGACTTTTACCTGACCGAGGATCTCATTCAGGGAATCTAATGTCGTATTTGTTGCATCTTTCATCACAGCATGATCACCTTTATAATCTCCAGTTACGCTAACAGCAAGATTGCCTTTTGACATTTCCTTCAAACAACCAACAGCTTCATTTACGGGTTTGAGAATATTTTCTATAGTACTATTCATACCCTCTATGATCTCCCTGAATCCGCCATCAAATTTTGTTACATCACCTCTTGTATTCAGTTTTCCTGATTCAGAAGCATCAGCGAGCATAATTCCTTCATCGATCAGAGATTTTATCGAGTCTTTCATTGTAATCATCGATTTGCCGAGGACATCCTTCTCAGACGCCGCTTCTACGTTAACATCGACATTACCTTCAGAGATCATTTTTGCCGCTTCCGCTTTTTCTTTTTGATTCTTTATCATATTCCTGAAAGAATCAGCAAGTGTTCCTATTTCGTCCCTGGAATCAATATTAATTGACTGTTCGATATCGCCTAATGCAAGGTTGGATGCGGCACCGGTAATCATCGAAAGAGGCTTGATTATCGATCTGAGAATTATCACTGCAAAGAAGCCGCCTAAAATTACGGCTATCAATCCGATAGCAATTATTACTATTGTTGACCGCTGATTCGACGCCTGGAGCCTTGGTCCGAGTTCATCCTGTATCCCTTTTACATTCAATTTAAGGTCTTCAATATCTGCAGCGATCTTCGGACCTATAACATCTAGTTCTCCTTTTTGTATTTCGTTTCTGTCAAAGATTATCTGAGCAAGTTCACCAAAGGTTGTCTGATAAAGATTCTTGGCTTCTTCGACATCATCACGCATCTTTCTGCGCGTAGGATTTTGAAGTTCAGTTTCCAGTACATCCAGTTTTTCCTGCATTTTAGCGAATTCTTCATTTACCCTTTCAACTGCTTTTTCATCATTTGTATCAAGGAATTTTGCCATGTATAAACGTGCAAGCAGCAGGTGTTTCATTGCTATCCCGCTGTTGAAAGCTGCAGTCATATCCCGGTCTCTCTCAGCGGTTACCATTATCTCTGTGAGGGTATTTTCCATAAAAGGTCCTTTAACGTCCAGGACATTATAAACGCGTTTATCGCGCTCTTCGCGAAATTTCATGATCTTCTGAAAGCCCGAGTTATAGTTTTCAAGTTCAGCGATAATGTTGTCAATTATTTTTTCCTGTTCAGGATCGTGAATATCTCCCTTTGCCACGTCCGCAAGCTCATGGGTTTTATTAAAATATTCATTATACTGCTCTTTGTCTTTCTCGCTGCCGGTTATCTGAAAATCTTTCACGTTCATTCGAACCATAAGCATATTTGCCTGCACTCTACCGCTTTCATTAGTTATGCGTGCAAGTCCCCTATACTCAGTAAAACCGTCGGATGCCGTGGTCAGTGCATTATAAGCAACGAAACCAACGATTATTAACACTCCGATAACGGTTCCGAAACCTATAGTCATTCTTGTTCTTACTGTCAAATTCTTAAACATGTTGCTCTCCTTCATTATACATTATTGTTATTTGATCTTTTTCATTTAATAATACTTCATTTAGAAATCTATAAAACAGCTGTCATTCAAATCTATCTTATTGTTTTTTGAAATGCTATCAGTTGGATTGATTTCATTCTCTTTAATAGTATGCCCATTATCATTGATTAATGATGTTATCCCATTATGATCAGCTTCAGCTGTTAGATGATCTGATTCTTTCAATCTGAATTTTGAGACCATTCTTTTCAATTCAACTGCTTGATTAGATAACTCTTCTGACGCAGCCGCTCCTTGTTCAGCATTTGCAGTGTTTGACTGAGTCACCTGGTCTATCTGATCAAGGGCTGAATTAATCTGACCTATACCCTGAGATTGTTCACTGGAAGCATGTGCAATATCATCGACTATTTCACTAACCTTTGTAATTCCAATGACTATTTCTTCAAGCGATTTTGCAGTTTCACCGGCTATCTCAGATCCATTTTCTACATTTCGTACAGAATCTTTAATTAGCTCGGTAGTCTCTTTAGCCGCATCAGAGCTTCTTTGAGCGAGGCTTCTTACTTCTTCAGCCACAACAGCGAAACCCTTACCGTGAACGCCCGCTCTTGCGGCCTCAACTGCTGCATTCAGTGCAAGAAGATTTGTCTGGAAAGCTATCTCATCAATCACCTTTATAATTTTTGAAATCTCATTTGATGAATTATTTATCTCAGTCATAGCCTCGACCATGATCTTCATCTGGTCATTGCCCCTGTCAGCAATTTTTCTTGCATCTGATGAAAGTCTGTTTGCCTGGTCCGCATTTTCTGCATTAGCTTTTGTCTGTGATGAGATCTCTGTAATTGAAGCTGAGGTTTCCTCAAGTGAACTTGCCTGTTGAGTCGCACCTTGCGAAAGAGACTGGCTCGAATCTGAAACCTGTGTGGCACCTGCTGTAACCTGGTCTACTGAGCAGTTTACCTGACCAAGAAGATCATTCATTGAAGAAAGTGTCTTATCCAAACCCGATTTGATTTTTATAAAAGCGTTGAATACATTTTGTGTATCATCATCCGGTTCTGCTACTTCATAGTTAATTGTAAGGTCACCGTTTCCCATGTTATCCAGTAATTTGGATAGTTTTTCCACTTCTACCTGCTGAAAATCTTCGACCTTTCTCTTTAGATTATCCGCATTTATCAATCCATTTCGCATCGCAACCATTGATTTACCAAGAGTATCCTTTTCCGATTGAACATCAATATCAACATCCAGTTTACCTTTTGAAATATCCTTTGCTACCATAGATTTTGCTTTGAGCGAGCTGATCATTTTTCTAAATGAATCAGCGAGAAGTCCCGTTTCATCTTTTGATCTGTAATCAATATTCTGATCAAGATCACCGGAAGAGAGTAGCACTGCTGTCTCCGCCATTTTACTAATAGGATCGGATATTCTATTACCTGTCACTATTGCGACAAAAGCCATAGCGATCATAATACCGGAACCGCCGATTATCAGCCAGAGAAGCAGAGAATTCAATGATGCTTCAACTTTGTTTTTTGCTTCAAAGTAGTCATCTTCATAGGTTCCTGCACCTATAACCCAGTCCCACGGTTCGAAGTAGCGGATCGCAACTACTTTATTTCTGGCTTTCTCCTCTCCCTTGTTTAGCCAGGGATAAGTCTCATAACCGGCCTCACCTGATCTGAGAGATACAGCTTTGCTGATAATATCCTGGATAAAATATCTTCCGTCTGTATCTTTTGCCTCCCAAATACTCTCACCGTCTCTTGCGCCCCCTTTAGAGACTATATAACTGCCTTTATGAGCTCCCTTACCGCCGAGAATATATACGTAGCCGGTTTTACCCACTTTTGTGTTGATTATTGCATGTCTAAGGGATTCTACGGATTCCTGTTTTACACCAACATAGAGAATTCCGACAACTTCTCCTCGACTATCTTTTATAGGTTCATAAGCTGTAATATACCAGGCATTAACTACGAAAGCCCTGCCCCTGAAGGTCTGGCCGCGCATAACTGTGGATATAACCGGATTCTTTGTTCCGTCAGGATTAACAGCAGGTATGAAAGTTCCCACAGCCCGTGTATTGTCGAGTTTCCTGACATTAGTAGCTATCCGCAGCATATCTCCATTTGAGTTCATTTTCTGAAATATTGTACAGGTACCCCCAACAAGTTCTTCTACCCTGTCCACCACAGGAGAAATAAGTGAGAGATCTTTATTAGGCCTTATGATTCTCCTGCCAATACTCATTCCGGGTAAAGTGACCAAAGAGGAAGAACTTGTATACTGATTTTTAGCATTCCATTGAATCCTCTCGGTTGAGAATTCTACCTGTCCCAATTGTGACATTACTTCTCTTGCGACTTTAAGGTTGCTGTCAACCGTTAATTGGACCAGATCATTCGCAGTCTCAAGAAGATTATAAACATCCTGAGCGACCTGGGTTATATTCTCTTTTGCCAGGATTTCCATCTCCTGGACCACCTTATCCTGTGCGCTGTTTTTCTGGATCAGTGTCAAAACACAAATGATCAAAGTCGGTAGAATTGCAGCAAGAATCGCTAATCCTGCTATTCTGTGTTTTATCATCAAGTTCATGTAGTTGGCTCCTGCTAATTCTGATGAAAAAAATCTGTTAGAATTTCATTATTAAACTTGTCTGAATCCTTACTCCGGAAATATTCTCTGTATCGTTACCGTCGTAATACCCGGTTGTTAGATGAGTAAACTCTATACCCAAAGAAGTCTTGTATGCAACATTGGCAAAGAGATTTGCATAGATCGACTGGTTTCTATTCCTGTATCCGGCAGAGATACAATCCTCCTTCGGATTATCAATACCATAGCCAAAGTTGAGGTTGACTTTTTCGGTCGATCTTATTGAGGTGCATATCCACCCTCCTGAAGATTCCACACCTTTTGCTAAAAGTAAATTGTATCCCTGTCCTAAACCTCCATTATATTGATTTAAAGTTTTTCCCGTGAACATCTCTCCGGAAAGACTAACTGAATTCGTAAAAAAGAATTTAAAATGCAGATTGGCAGAATATGAATCATAGTTTTCTTTATCACCAACCTCCATATATTCCATTCTACCATAATGTCCGGATATTCCGATATCATATTTACCTGGTTTCAACGCAGATATTCTTGCCTGAAAAGACGGAAAAGGATTATCCTCACCGTCATCATTGCCATCACCGTCAATATCTCCCGAGATATTTCTCGAAACGGCCGCAGCTATTGCTAAACCTTCTTCCGCTGTACTTCCGATCTGGAGCTGGGGTCTTCTATACCCAATATTCCCGCTATTCCACATTACAGTATAATTCACTGTCGCCGGTACGAGTGGTGATATAACATCCGAAGTCTGCCCTGCAAGAAGATAATATTTACCAAAGTCGATCTTCAAAAAACCGTGCCTGAGCATAAGAAAATTCTTATTTTCGGCGCCGCCGCCATAAAAGTCACATTCGAATCTTCCGGTTACTGTTTTCCCTTCATACTCTGAATATGAAAAATTTGCACCCAGTCTCGTTTGCCTGGCTGTCATGTTAAATTCATCTTTATTCTCACTTTCATTTAACAGCCAGAAGACATAGTTTCCATTGTTGGTTCTGGAATTATCATATGCCATATCGAATTTAAAAAAACCATAAGGTTTAATTGATATTTCGTTTGACTGTGCGAATGCAGCATTGATACTGATCATCATTGAGATCAATATCAGGAACAATGTAATTCTTTTTCTCATAATTCCTCCTCATCCCTTCTTTAGGGAATAGTGTTTAGGTTATTAATTCTCTTTATTTGTTATTTCGGTTAATTCAGTTTTGTTGAGCAGCATTTGCGTATTTAAGAGGATCTTTACGGAATTTTCAACTTTCCCGAATGCTTTTATATAATTCCTACTTGATCCATCTTCAAACTGTGCCGGAAATTCGATGTTTTTTCTGTGAATATCCAGGACTTCAGAAACACTATCAACGATCAATCCGACATCAGTATCGTGAATATTAACGACGATTATACTTGTCCTTTCATTATAGCCCTTTAATTCCATACCGAATCGGAGACGGACATCCATCACCGGTATTATTTTCCCTCTAAGATTGATCACACCCTTTATATATATGGGCATATCAGGAACATTAGTTATATGCTGAATTCCTATGATCTCCATTACATCCTTAATTCCGATCCCGTATTCTTCTTCACCTAAAGAGAATGTCAAATATTTATCCTCCTGGGTACTATCATCATTTTCAATAACGAGACTATCACTGCTGAATTCCTGAACTTCTCTGCTTTCCATTTTATTATTCCTGTTTTATAAATTTTGAATGTTCTTAGGTATTTTTCTGATTTTGTTAAGAGCTTTGCCTTTCCTCAGCAACCTTATTCCCTCTTTTTTGATCAATTATCTCTTTCTCAATCTTGAGCAATGTTTCGATAAAATCCTGAAAATTCAGCGGCTTTCTGAAAAATGCAAATGCTCCATGATTAACCGCTTCAATTGTATTGTAAATATCAGCATAACCGGTCACAATAATTACATAAGTTGTCTGATTGATCTTTTTAACAGATTTCAGGACATCTATTCCTGTCATACCCGGCATTTTAAAATCTGTTATTACAACATCGAAGCTGCCGTCCTTTATCGATTCGATCGCTTGTACCGGATCATCAAAAACTACTGTTTCAAATCCCGTGGGTTTGAGATTATCTTTCAGGATCTCAAGTGTTGGTCTTTCGTCATCAACTATCGCTAATCTCATATGAACTCCGATTTAAAAATTAATAACAGTACAAATTAGGAATTACTAATACAACGGCTGTGCCAAAAATGTGTAATGCAGTTATAAAAAACTATTTAGCCTCAAAATATGTTATTTTTCTGATTAAAATGAGGAGGTTGGTGTGTGGTATTTTTCACGATGATTTTTAAATTGTCAAAAATACCACAATGTTTTTTTTAAAAAACCTGGTTAATGAAGACGAAATGTGGAACTGTTGCTGTCAGGATTTCTTGACTTTTTGTTTATCGAGATGTGTATAGATCTCATATCTCGAAATTTTTAAAAATTGAGCGGTTTTAGATTTGTTGTAGCTGAACTTTTCCAGGGTTCGGTTGATAACTTGTTCATTGAATTCTTTGAGATCGAATATGTCTCCGCAGACCAGGTTTTCAATGATAGTGCCTTCTGTGACCGGTTCAACGGAGCCTGATTTAAACTCCATCTTCTCATTTCCGATGAATTTGAGGTGTCCGGGATTGATTATC
>JANQEH010000136.1 GCA_028278455.1 bacterium | reverse complement strand
TTTGACAGGTTTCATGAAAATGAAACTGATCTTTATAGAATTCTGAAGGTGTTCTATGATGATGCCGACGGAAGTGTAAGTGGTCATCAGAGTTCTGTTCAGCCGGGATTAGGTCCATTGCTAACAGAATATTTCCCTGAAATGAAATATCAATCCAGGTATATGTCTACTGTCAATGTTGTCGGATTTGAAAATGTAAAATTCAGAGAGAGAATTACAGTAGTAGATGAACACTTTTTTGATATGTTCACATATAAATTCATTGCAGGAGATCCCTCCATCGTGATCAGTGAAGATAATAATATTGTGCTCTCACGGTCATACGCTGAGAAGTTTTTTGGGGATAAGGATCCTGTAGGCAAATCTGTGACAGTAATAAGCGCTCAGGAAATGAAAAACTATATCGTAACCGGTATTTTCGAAAATGTCTCTTCGAATTCCACCCTGCAATTCAATATGGTCGTGAATATCTCGAATATGTCATTTCTTACCCGTGTTAAAGATGCAGATAAAATATTAAACAGTCACTGGTTCGATACCTATGTTCAATTGGAGCCGGGGAGTTCAGCTGCTGACATTGATAAAAGATTTCATGCGTTTACATCACAATACTTCGAGCAATTTATTCAGCAGAGCAGGGACAAAGGTGATTGGACAAGGGAGGGCAATCCTTACACCTTTATTCTGCAGCCAATGAAAAATGTACACTTCGATATTGCATTCGGCGGAAACAGAAGATTGCAGGCAGCATATATCCTGATCACAATTGCGTTAACAGTTTTGATAATAGCCTGTATCAATTTCGTCAATCTTTCTATTGGTATGGCAGGAGGAAGGTCTAAAGATATAGGTATCCGTAAAGTTGCCGGAGCTAAGAAGAAACAGCTATTATTACAATTTTGGTCAGAATCTGTAATTATTTCATTCTGTGCAATGATAATGGGCATCTTAATGTCTACAGCTATCTTACCTGTTTTTAACGAACTTTCCGGGAAAAACCTGAATATCGTTGAACTATTTTCAATGAAAAACATTTTGTTGATTATAGGATTTTCCGTTACGGCCGGAATTCTCTCCGGTATATATCCGGCACTGATAATGTCGGGATTCAGGCCTGTTGATATTCTAAAAGGAAAGTTCAGGCTGAGTGGAAAGAATAATATAACAAAAATTCTTGTAGTTACTCAGTTTTCTCTTTCGATAATTCTGATAGTTATGTCAATTTCATTAGGCAAACAAGTGGATTTTCTTATTAACAAAGATCTTGGATACGAACGGGATGGACTCATTGGGATATTTGTTCAGGAACAGCAGAACTATAATTCTTCAAAGCGGACTGTTGAGCTTTTCAGAGAAAGAGTGATCCAGAATCCAAATATCCGGAATATGACCGCTACCAGTTCTTATTTCGGTCTGTCCGGAGCGCCTAATTACGGAATCCAGGGAAAGCAATTCCATTGGAGTACGATTGAGGAAAACTATATTAAGACACTTGAAATCAGGATTTTACAGGGAAAGGATTTTGGGAAAGATGGTGTGAATGTACCCGATGCTGCTATAGTAAACGAAAGTTTTGTCACAGCTTACGGGATCGAAGATCCGGTCGGAAAAGTTCTTGGCCGGGAATTCAGCAGGAAAGGAATGTATAAAGAGAATATTACACTTGACAATATGCAGATTATAGCTGTTGTAGAAGACTTTCATTACGGTCCGCTTCAGGGCAGACTTCTGCCTTCAATCTTCTGCCTCAGACCGATGAGGGATTTCAGGATAATGCTTGTTAGGATCGGACCGGAAAATATTCAGGATACTATTGCGTTCCTCGAGAAGAAATGGACAGAGATCCAGCCCGATAAACCTTTTAATTACTATTTCCATGAGGAAAGGCTCGAAAACCTGTACAATTCCGAAAAACGATGGAGCGCTATTATAAATTATGTCTCGGTAATTACTATCATTATAGCCTGTATGGGGCTTTTCGGGCTATCATTGATCTCTGTTAACAGAAGGGTGAAAGAGATTGGGATAAGAAAGGCTCTGGGGGCGAAAGTACAACAGATATCGGGCTGGATACTTCGGGAATTCATCTTCCTCGTTCTATTATCAAATGTAGTAGCCTGGCCGGCGGCGTATCTTTTCCTTCAGCAATACCTGGAAACCTATGTCTTTAGGATAGACATTGGTGCATCGCTTTTTATATATGCCGGTATGTCTTCGCTTATAATATCGGTACTTACCATAGCGTATACTACGGTCAGATCTGCACTCAGAAATCCGGTTGATTCATTGAGGTATGAATAGCACTTTCTTTGAATTTCCGGGAATATATTTCACTCATATCTGTATATACTGAAATCGTATCCTAAAACATAGGAGAAATAATGAATTCTCGGATTTATATTACCATACTTTTATTTATGCCTATATTGATTACAGCCTGCAGAAATGTCCCGGAAATCGACAGAGACGCAGAAAAAGCTGAAGTTGCTCAGGTGGTGCACGATTCGATAGAATGGGCGCTGGATAAGAATCTCCAGAAGCTTTATAACACTATGCTTCAGGACAGCTCACTGTTTTTCTACCAGCCTTCCGTAAACACTGACCTCAGAGGTTTTGACCAGCTTAAAAGAACTGCTGAGCAATTCTGGATGACAGACCGTTTTGAAGCTGTCAGAACTGATATCACTGAACTTCAGGTAACCCTGTCACGCAGTGGTACAACAGCATGGTTCAGGTGTATGCTCGATGATGTAGCGTTGATCGACGGCCAGGAAGCAGGATGGCTCAATACACGCTGGACCGGAGTTCTCGACAAAGTCGATGGAAAATGGCTTATCCACCAGATGCATTTCTCTTTCGCTGCAGAACAATAGAGATTAAAAAATAATTCTGGCTGGTTTTTTCTGTTGACATTGCTGTGATATAATTTTACATTCTTTCGAATTTTTTAACTCACCAGCGGGAAAATCACATCAAAGGAGGTCACTGTGAAAAAAATCCTTGCCTCTATTTTCATCCTTTTTTCTATATCAAATGTTCTTGCGCAGGAAACGTCTGTGTTCTTCGACGGATCTTTCGATGAAGCTAAAGCCAGGGCTTCTGCTGAGAATAAGCTGATATTAGTCGATGTCTCAAGCGATGGCTGAAGCTCCTGTCAGCGGCTGGACGAGCTGCTAAACCAATCTGAATTAAGAAATCTTCTGGACGAAAATTTCGTAACATACCGTATCACAGACTTCAAACTTAACGATGTAAGCATTTCCGATACCTACGGTGTCAAAGTAGGGCCTTCACTTCTTGTGATCGACCATGAGGGAGAGAAGATCGATGTCCTTAAGGGGTTCTACAGCAATACTGATGGGTTGAAGTTGAGCCTCGAAGGAACGATCAGCGGTGAGTTTACGCTGGATGGTCTGAAAAAGAAGCATGAAAATGATCCGAATGATATTGAGGTAATGTTTAAACTTGCTCAGAAATATGATGAGGTCTGGGATACCGACAGATCATTCGTACTCTTTGAGAAAATAATTGAACGGCCTGAAGAAGCTAAGAAATATACTTCCCGTTATGATTACTATGATGCAGACCTCAATCTTTATGAATATACCAGGAATCTGCATGCGTGGGCAAAATACCGGAAAGATAGGAAATATGATCCTTTTTACAGTTTTGTTGAGGAATTTCCGGAGAGTGTATTAACCGAAAGACTTTATGAAATTATTTGTTCCGGACTACATAGAACTGCAGACAAATCCCCGGAAGAAGCATACTCGCTGTATAAAGATATAATGGGTAGGTATCCTCACAATGAAAATTTGAAATATTATTTCATACAATTTGCAGAAAAGAATAAAGAATATCTCGATGAAGGAATTTCAATTGGAAAAGAGATGCTAAGAACGAATCGTGATATTTCCAGTTATAAAAGAGGTGCCTATGCCAGGCTGCTTGCTGAAAAGGGTGACATTAAAGAGCTGAAATCGGTTTATGGTGAAGAATATTTAGAAAATGAGATTAGGGATCTGACTCTCAATATGAGAAGCTATATCAACTTTTGGAAAGACAGGGATGATGCGCCGGATAACCTGCTCGAAGTAGCAAAAAAAGCGTATCAGATCAATAAAGATTACACAAAACAGATATATGCTGAATTACTGCTCAGAAATGGAGATGAAGAAACTGTCAGCCGGGTATATGGCCCGGAATATGTCAAAGAGATCTGGGATGATGTCGGTAAACTTAACTCATATGCATGGTATTGGCAGAAAAAAGAGCAATTCCTCGAAAGTGCTTTAATTGCAGCAAAAAGGATGGTTGAGATCAAACCCAAAGGAGCAAATGGATGGGATACGCTAAGCATGGTATACTGGAAGATGAAGCAATATGAAAAGGCTATAGAAGCAGAAAAGAAGGCCCTTGAGATCTATCCCGATGCCGTAAGATATAAAAAGAGAATTGAAGATATCAAGGCCGACATGGAAAAGAAAAAGAAATAAGAGTTTCAATAGCAGTTATGTAAAAAGGAGTTGTTTATTACAACTCCTTTTTTTATCATTAAACCATTATTCTCCTAATTAAGATATAGGCCTTTTAGACTCATATTACACCAACCGGAGTGAATTTATGCTAAAGAACCAACCTGTAAAGTTTCTTATCCTTGAAATGGTCTTTATAATATTCGGAGTTATAATCGGTCTTCTCGGAAACGAATTAAGGCAGGACAGGTCTGACAAAGCGCAGGCAGAAGAAGCGATGCAGTATATAGAGAAAGAGTTGGAAAAGAATTTCAGCCAGATCGATACATTAATAACATATCACCGGGAATTAAGGACATCTCTTGAAAAACTGACGAACCGGGTATTCAATGAAAAAGAAGATATATCCTACACGGATCTTTTTAACTCGATCTCGAAAGGCTTTATGATCCCGTTGATGGATTTGACGGGCTGGGATCTTGCGAAAGCTACAGGTGCTGTTAATCATTTTAACTACGAGGTCGCAGCAAAGCTTTCAAGGTTATACTTCATGCAGAAACATTTTACGGAACATCAGCTGGGTAAAATTGCTGAGAACTGGTATCTTGCCTCCAACAATAATCCTGAAAACATAAATGGCCTGGTGATTTCATTCTTCTTTATTGCGAACGATATTGTTATGCATGAAATGGATATGAAGAAAGAGTATATGTCTTTCCTCGAAATGATTTCCGAATATAAAAGTTAATTGAATCGTTACAATTTTTGTTATTTACAAAATTTAATTTGATTATCAGTCAGATTTATTGTTAAACTTGCTCAACTATAAATTAAATCACTATTATTAATTAAATTGAAACAAAAGGAGCTGAAATGAACTGGAAAGAAATGATCACGGAATCTATAAACTATAATTACAAAGTTACAGGAGACCTGTTCGATGTGATCGATGAGGACAAACTGGATTGGAAACCATCGGAGACAAACAACTGGATGACTATAGGACAGTTGCTGAAACACCTGTCAGATGGAACAGGATCTGCTTTTAAAGGGATCATCACGGGAGACTGGGGAATGCCGGAAGGAATGAATATGGAAGACATGAAACCCGACGAAATGCTCCCACCTGCAGAAAAAATGCCCACTGTTGAAAGTCTGTCAGAGGCTAAAAAAATCCTTGAAGACGATAAGGCTCTTGCTATTGAAATGCTGGATAAGTGCAGTGAAGAAAAACTTGATACTGAGCCGACACCAGTACCATGGGATCCTGAGAATATTATACTGGGTCAAAGACTTTTACAAATGATACTTCATCAGACCTCGCATAGACATCAGCTTTTTTATTATTTGAAACTCTTGGGAAAACCGGTAAATACCGGACATCTATGGGGAATGTAGCAGCAGGTATATTTTTCTATTATCCAGGATTTAAAAAAACGCAGGTTCATACTGCGTTTTTTTTTGCCTTTTCTGGATATAATATCGGTTAGCACTGCCATATATTGAAACCTTTAATTATATGAAGCGTATACTGCGTAATAAATACTAATAAACGAATACTAATTATCGAATAATACAAAAGAAATTAAATAGTGAAAGGATTATGTACATGAATTTCCTGTCAAGAATAGAGGAAATCCTCCTACTGTCGATTTATAAACTTAAAGACAATGCGTTCGGTATATCGATTAGAGAGCAGGTAGAAAAAGATACTGGGATTGAATGGTTGTCGGGAGCTATATATGCTCCTCTGAGCAGATTGAAAAAGAATGGTTATGTTAATGCTGTAGAGGCGGAAGGTTCTACCGGGCAAGGGGGAAGACCAAGAATATATTATAATCTATCACCCAGAGGTATGGAGAAGCTGGCCGCTATACAGCAGGTAAATATATCTGTCTGGGATGGTGTGCCCAATCTAAAACGTGCTGTAACAAAGTCAAAATAGAACCGGAATCTCAAAAACATGATAAAGACAGTAGAGAGAATACTCGGATTTTTTACTGATAGATTTACAGTACTGGCAATTGTAGAAGACCTGGATGAAAAATTCCGAAAGAATCGCCGGAACAACGGTAAAGTGATCTCCCTGTTAAGATATTATTCAGCTATCTTTCTTATTCTGACGTCATTTTTCCTGGAAAATCTGAATTGGAGGTTAGTAATGTTTAGAAATTACTTAAAGATCGCATGGAGAGATATCAAAACTCAGAAGGCCTTTTCTGCAATAAAAATAATGAGCCTTGCTTTAGGCCTGGCAACAAGTTTACTGATTACGATATGGATTCACTATGAAATGAGTTTCGATATGTTTCATAAGAATTATGATAACATTTACAGATTGGCCAGAACTTATATTTTTAACGGCGTTGTAAGAACCTCACCGTGGTTTCCACGAGCCATTGGACCAGCATTAGTAGAGAATATCCCTGAAGTGATCAATTTTGCCAGGTTTGATCAGCATAAAAATTTTGACAGAATTCAATCCGGGGATATTGTTGATTATGGCAGCACCTTATTTATGACAGATAATACTTTTTTTGAGGTATTCGATTTTCCGTTTATCTCCGGTGATCCAGTGACAGCTTTATCGAATCTGAATTCTGTGGTGATTACTGAAGACGTTGCGAAGATGTTCTTTGGGAATGAAGATCCAATGGGAAAAACATTGCTTTTTCTGGACAAAAATATTCCTGCGACGGTTACCGGCGTTTTAAAGAATATTCCGGAGAATTCTCATATTCAATTCGATTATCTAGTCCCTTCTGAAGTGATCAGAAGCTGGTGGGGAACATCCGATGATTTAGATGATTGGGAAATTGGCTGGGCAAACTGTTACCTTTTATTAAGGAATGATTTTGAAAAGGAAGATCTCGAGAAAAAGACTGAGAACTTTTTTAAACAGAATAACAAAGAAAATGGGCAGGAAAATACTCTGGTCTGGTTGGAACCGCTAAAAGACCTTCACTTACGTTCTGATCTATTCTGGGACCATTCAAATAATGCAAAAGGCAATATTGTTTATATTTATATATTTATGTTTATAGCAATTTCAGTAATGGGTATTGCCTGTGCAAACTTCATGAATTTATCTACCGCGAGATATATGAAGAGATCGATGGAAGTCGGGATCAGAAAAGTCAGCGGCGCACAGAAACAAGATATTATAAAACAGTTCTTATGCGAGTCTTTGTTTCTCTCGTTCACCTCACTGTTAATTGCAGTGATCCTTGTATTTTTATTATTTCCGGTACTGAAAGATCTATCCGGTAGAAATCTTGATCTGAGCATGATATATACCGGCAAAGTAGCATTATATATATTATTCATTACTCTGGCTGCCGGATTAATATCAGGAAGCTATCCGGCTTTCTTCCTTTCAAATTTTGATCTTGTCAATGTATTGAAAAGTAAATACGGCAATGCGAAAAATTCTATTCTGAGTTTCAGAAAATCTCTTGTCGTGTTCCAGTTCATGTGCACAACTGTTTTGATAATAATATCTTTGGTAATCTTCTTTCAACTGGATTATATAAAGAAAAAAGACCTGGGTTTCAATAGAATGAATATTCTCAGTTTTTCATTTCACAGGGAATTTTGGCCTCATTTCGATACTATTAAGGAAGAACTCCTGAAAAATCCTGATATTTTGTATGTTTCATCAGGCTTTTCACCGAGTATGGATAAAAAAGGTCATGCTTTTGGTGGAATTGACTGGGAAGGCAGAAGTCCGGACAATGATGTCCCTTTTGACCTGTATTTTGCTCATTATGATTTTCCTGAGGCTCTGGGGATCGAAATGGCTGAAGGAAGATTCTTTTCTAAAGAGCATCCAGGCGACAGACAGCACTTTGTTGTAAATGAGACTGCTGTTAAAGAGATGGGTATGGAAGATCCCATAGGAAAGACGTTTACTCCAGATCCGGGTTTGGAAGGAAAGATTATAGGAGTGATTAAGGATTTTCACACCAGTACCCTCAAAGCGAGGATAGTACCGACATATTTCATCTGCAAACCGAACATCCGGATTATAACCAGAATAAGACCGGTTAACACAGCAAAAAGTATAGAATATATTGAAAGTATCTGGAAACGATTTCTACCGGATAGAGAGTTTGACTATTATTTCCTGGATGATGAGCTGAAAGCTTTTTATAATAATGACCGTAATACCGCTAAGATAATTCAGTATTTTGCATTTTTAACGCTTTTTGTATCCTGTATTGGGCTTCTCGGTCTTGTTTCACACTATACTGAGCAGAAAGTAAAAGAGATCGGCATCCGAAAGACATTAGGAGCTTCGATACCTGGGATAATCGGGATGATATCAAAGGAATTCATAATTCTGGTAGTTCTTGGAAACATGATGGCCTTACCTCTCAGTTATTATATCGGTAGGAACTGGCTCGATACATTTGCGTATAGAATAGATCTCGATTGGTGGATTTTCGGATATTCAACCTTAATAATGATTCTAATCACTTTTTTAACGATCAATTATCAGACAATAAAAGCTGCATTATTGAATCCTGCTGATGCGCTTAGATATGAATGACAGTTTACTATTATTCTATTCATGTAATTTAACTTTACCTGTTCGTAATGGATATGCAATGATTTAGAGAATGATTTTGCTTAGTACAGAATATTTTCATACATTGAGCTAAATTGATTTGGCAGTTATACAACAGGGGGTATTAATGGCAGCAGAAACTGTTCTTAATATTGAATGGTACTCTGATAAGAAAGCTGTTGAGAATGGGGATCCCGGAATGTGTCACTCATATATCGGGAGTCTGGCAACAGTTTTTAACTATAGAAACGGTGATCTTGATCCTGCCTGGTTAATGGGTGTTTCAGGATTTGCATTCAGAATCAATATTAACGAAGTCTTCTGCCCAAGTGCGTTCAGCATTTTCAGTTTTGATAAAGTCCTTCCCGAGGCTGTTGAGCAAATGGGTTATCAATGTGAATATATTAGCAGGCTATGGGATCAGACAGATAGGGAGGAGGAAAAAAGAGCTGAAGCTCATGACAAGATCGTAGGATGGATCAACAACGGGGTACCAGCGGTTTCCTGGGATGTCGCTGAGGTTGAATGGGGGCTTGTCACCGGTTACGATGATAAAAAAGAACTCTATACTACTTTGACCTGCAAAGGTGAGATGTCAACACTCCCTTATAACAGACTGGGCAGAAACGGTATCGATATACTTGCTGTAAATATTCCGGGAAAAAAGAATAATAGATCAAGAGATGAGATAATCCTTAACTCTCTAAAAACTGTGGTTGATCATGCAGAACAAAGGGAATGGACTGAAAGGCCGCAGTATCAGAACGGATTTGCCGGTTATGATCTTTGGGCATTGAATTTCGAGAAATGGAAAATCCTCCTGGATGCGGGAAAGGGGCCGAATCTACCGAAAGAACTTCCGGCTTTTTCGAAATTTTATGCCGGTATGTATTACGGCGCCAGGTTCTATGCTGGAGAATACCTGGAAGCAATATCTAATAATGATTCGATGCTCAAACAAGCTTCGGTTGCATATAAAGAAACTGCTGCACACCTAAAACCTCTCTGGGACTTTTTCAAGAATTCCGGTTTTCCCGATGGTGCAAATTGCGGTAACTTTGCTGAGTGTATCAGGAAGGCCCGGAGATCAGAAGAGATAGGTGTGGAATATATAAAAGAACACATTTTCTCGAGAGAAAGTAAATGAAAAATTTCGAGAAAGCCAATACTATTGATAAGCAGATAGAATTGATCAGGGATTCATATGACGATACTGTTGATGACTATCTTGGCGGGGTATTGGAAGAAGACAACATACCGGAGGTTTTTAAAGATTCTACCGGGTATAAGAAGTTCATAGCTGCAGAGCACAATTGCAATAGCGGTGAATCTGATATAAAGGATTTTCTAAATCCGCAGCCGGGGATGAAATATTTAGATGTCGGTTCTTGAGCTAACCTGATAGGATACGGTCTTCACAATTGGGATTCAATTTATTTTGGAGTAGATATAAGTCCGAAATTGATCGAGGTCACGAGAGAATTTGCAGGCGAAAATGAATTGAATATCGGTGGATTAAAGGTTGCTGAAGCATCGAACCTGCCTTTTGAGAGAGATTTCTTCGATATCGCTGCAGTAATTGGAGTTATGAATATTATGATCTTGAATATATAGAGAAAGTGCTTTCAGAATTAGCCAGAGTTCTTAA
Organism: bacterium; assembly: GCA_028278455.1. Classification (GTDB taxonomy): domain Bacteria; phylum SM23-31; class SM23-31; order SM23-31; family SM23-31; genus JANQEH01. The sequence continues at coordinate 4,139 of JANQEH010000136.1, read as the reverse complement.
GCCTCAAGGTAAAATTGTGATAGATTTCCCCAACCTGTCCCACCAGGACGTAAATATTATGTTCGAACTGGAATTATGCCTCGGAAGGCCCCGTTTTAAATTACCAGATGTAATAGAATTTGAAGGGGCTCTTTTCAATTATTTCGATATCAATAAAAAAAATTCAGAAAACCTCATGTTGAAGTACTATCTTCGTAGGTGAACATCTAACCGGTATCTCACTCTCCTTTCAGGCAGAGGCATCTTTCACTTGATTTTCTATCTTTATTTATTATAATATGAGGAAGGATTATTATTCGCCATAATTATACAGTTTCTCCTATTCCTCCCGTTGAATCATTTGATCATTCGAAAAGAACTTGTTAAAAGAAAGTTGCATATCTTACAAATAGTACAATACTGTGTATCTTAAGATAGGTAATGCTTTGTATTAGAAATGTTTTTAAAGATAGAAAGGATTATTGTATGGGCTATTTAGAGGGTTTAGGCGCTACGATTTCTATAGGATTATATTTGATAATCGGAGGATTCGCGTTATTTTACTACATTTTCAAAATCAATATCTTAAGTAAAATAACGAGTTTCTTTGCGAATAGCAATTTGGGAAACCTGGTGGTATTTCTGGCTATGTCATATGCTCTGGGTATTCTGGTAGAAAACACAGCTGACTATGGATACGGCAGCAAAACTGAGAAAAGCAGGTTCTGGAATATCGTTAGGTTGGGTACAAAATCAGAGAGTGAACTAAAAGAAGTTGTTATTATTAAAGAGAACAATCTAGATCTTACCCCCCTGGGAAAAAAAATTGTATTAGCAGGTATGTTTTCGAAATACGCTGGTGAAGAGTTCAAAAATTTTGAACATAGAATAAGACTGGGTTATCAGCCTGCAATTAACGATAGGATTAGAAATGCTATAAAAGAGGTGTATTATACTGCCCGAAACAGGGTTCTGTTAAAAGATAGTTATTTTACAGAATTGACAGATATTCAGCACAGAATAGATCTTACACGGTCATTCACTCATGCTACGGGTTGTCTTTTTATATTCTTAACTCTATTATCTATTATCTCATGGATAAAACTGGAGAAAAGTTATTGGTTCATTAGGAAACAGGATGTGATTCCAGGAAAAAAAGCAAATGACTCACCTCGGGAAAGCCTTTGGAAAATGAGAAAATCCATTTTTGTAAAACTCATTATTATGCTGTCAATATTTCTTTTTTTCTATTACGTTTCACTAAGGTGGGGATTTGAACATGAAGAAAAACAATATAATAAGAGAGTTTTCGGTTATTTCCTTAACCTGGAGAACCTTGATTCGACAAGTGAAACTGAAGGGAGTACTTTGGCTTTCAATTATAGAATGTTTGAATTTTACGGTTCATCTCTTTCTGAGGCATCAGGAATAGCATCCTTTGGGGATAATTTGCTGATAGTAGATGATAAGAAGAACAATCTATATATAGCTAACTCGGATTTTTCAGGTACACCGGATATTTTTTGTCTGAATCTCTCAGGTCTGGTAGCAGAAAGAGCAAAATTTGAGGCTGTGGAATACCACCACGGATCCGAATATTTTTATGTTATTGGAGCTCATTATCCTGTTGTCAATGCATATCAGAAATTGTATAGATTTAAACTGGTACAGGTCAATAATGGATGGCATTTAAAGGATGATAGATTTGAACCAATTGATATTTCCGGCCACATTATCACAAAACTTTCAAACACCACAAGCATTGAAGGATTGTCTGTTACAGGAAGACCGGGGAATACTATTCTATATCTTGGCATTCGAAGTATTGTTGCGGGAGATTTTAAGCTGCTCAAGTATCAGGAAGAAGACGGGATTTTTCTTTTTAAGAACTCAATAGATCTGGATTTGTACCCAGAGTATACAAATTTGACGAATTATAATCTTCATATATCAGGACTCACTGCATTATCAGACAATAGACTTATGGTGCTGGTAGCTTCTGAAGATTTAAAAAATGGCTTTCATGGTAATAGAATTTTTACGGTTGAGTTTGATGAAAATGGTGATACATTTGCTCAAATATCAGAATCGATAGAATTTGAACCAGCCCAGAAAGCGGAAGGAATTGCGGTAATAAAGGATAAAGATAATTTTAGCAGGCTATTTATTGTTTTTGATAATGATTTCAGTAAAACGTATCAACCCGGCAGGTTAATGATTATAGACTCAATTGACGGATTTTTTAGATAGGTGAATATATTTTATACTGCAAGATAAAGAATTATTTTGCTTTCGGACAATGAGTACCAGACGTACTTGACGAAGTACTACAGATATTTGGAAAAGATGAATTAGAATCATGAAGAAGTCTTATTGCCGTTCCTTTTCTTCTTAGCGAATTATTATCTATATTACTTCTATATAGGATCGTGCTGATCTGTAAATGAAGAGTGAATTCGTATTAACCTATTGAAAAGCTTTTCAAAAACAGGTAAATTACAAGTTTTAGTTTCTGAACATCAATTTGGAAAAAGAATGCCAATAAACATTGGAATTAATAAAACAACCGACCTAATCTCAGTCATAGCAGAAGGTGATCTTACGTTTGAGGAAATATTACTTGGATTAACAAGGGTTGTCGAACATCCTGATTTTGTGAAGAACCAGGATGTTATTTGGGATTTTAGAAATGCGAAACCGGCTGTGTTCCCTGAACCACGGGATATCAGACTGCTGGCAGATCATATGCGAAATCTTAGGGAAAAGAGGGGTAGCGGTTACAAGGTGGCCGTTATTGCCTCAGAAGATCATACTTTCGGGCTCGCGCGAATGTATGAAGCTTATTCTGACAGACTTCCATTTGAGCTTACTGTTTTCAGAGATGCAGGTAAGGCCTACGAATGGCTTAATGATAAAGATTCTTAAGTGAGTTGTACATCCCGAAGTGTCTATATAACTTATCCTTTGATTATACAAGATTCTTATCTGGCTATACACTTCCTACATATAATAAAAATATTTTTTATTGATTTGCTCCTAATAATTCGGTAGTTTAGCCAAATCAAAAATCCATTTAGTCTAAATCATGTTTGTGAGGAAATAATGAGGATCAGAAATATTTTTATCCTTTTATGTCTTATAATTCTTGTTTCATGCACCTCAGAACTGCCGATACTTAACGGTGAGGATGTGATCAGAGCGATGCATGCTAAATATGAAGGTAATTGGTTCAGAAACATGAGCCTCAAGCAGCATATTATAAGATACAATCCTGACGGCAGTGTGAGATCCGATAATATGATGACGGAACAGTTGAAACTGCCGGGAACTGTAAGGGGGAACACCCTTCCGATGGAAGATGGTAATTCGGAGATTTTCAAGGATAATACATATCATATTTTCGAGGGCGGGAAACTTATCAGAAAGATGAAATACATCCACGGTGTCCTGATATTGGGATTCGACGTATATCTGCAGGATCCGGAGATAACAATATCATTACTGAAAGAAGATGGTGTTGATTTCACGAAAATGCATGAGACTGTATGGCAGGATAAGGAGGTCTGGGTGGTAGGAACAGATGCAGATGATCTGACCGTAAATCAATTCTGGATCGAGAAAGAGAGGCTGGTAGTTGTCCGGCTGTTCAAGAAAAGTACAAGGAATCCTGATCTTGTTAATGAGATCCAGTTCAACAAGCTGAAACCTTTAGGTGATGGTTGGGTAGCGGGGGAATTGATCTTCAAACTGAACGGGAAAATGTATATCCATGAAACATATGTTGAGTTCAAGATCGAAGAAGGTTTCGCGGATAAAATTTTCGACGTGGAAAATTTCATAACTGATTTTTAGTGGCTTATCCTAAAAGAATGAAGCAATTTGAAGGTGCAATTTGTTATTGAACAATATCTGCATATACACTGGTGGAATTCTTACGCTATTAATGGCGGTATTTCATACGACTTTCTATAAACGCTTTAGATGGGCGGAAGATTTCAGTAAAATAAGTCCCAGGAACAGCAGGATATTTTTTACGATACATCTTGCACTTCTACTGCTGTTCCTGTTGCTTGCGTTCATCTCGATCTTTTATAATTCTGAACTCAGCAGGCCGGTTGGCCTTGCGTTCGGGATCAATGCTGGTGTTGCGTTATTCTGGT
>JANQEH010000117.1 GCA_028278455.1 bacterium | reverse complement strand
TCCAGTCTCCCGAGTTCTTCTGCAATATATGTTTTCAGATCAAATCCTGCGTGATCACTTCCTATAATGATCTTCATATAACGGGATTTCCCATTAATTAAAATATTTCAACAGCCATCTGTATTTCGAATCAGTGGGTTTATCAACACCTTTGTTCATGAACCTGTCTTCATTAGTCGGCACATAATTATCTCTGAGAAAATTACCGAATCTCTGGGCATTTACTCTCTGAGAAGGATCCTTTGCAGCATCCAGGTACCATTTATAAGCAAGCTCATATACGAGCTTATCCTGGAACCTTGCCGAACCGCCATTATCTCTTACTACACCATCTGCATAATCGTGTACTGATTTGGCCATATAATACTTTGCCTTGCCATAATTTCTGTCTACCCTGAGAGCTCGTTCACATATTGAAATCGCTTCCTGAAATTTCCCGTTCTCATAAGAGAGTTGGGCAAGCTGGCCGATATATTCAGGTTCATCCGGTTTAATCCTCGCCAGTTCATTTAGCAAGATTACCGCATTCGCCTCATCCTGCTGCAATTCCCAGTAAATATGCAGTTTTCTTTCTAGTGCATCTGCATTGTCTTTCTGCAGCGCCAAAACCTGGTCAAGCATCCCTATAGCCTTATCATATTCCGCATCATCTTCATATATCTGGACGAGTTCCCATTTGTAAGATGCATCATTTGGATACTGCTTGGCTTTTTCTTCCAGATCTGTCTTGACGGCATCTGTTCCACCGGTGGATTTCAATAAGCCTATTCTTTCATCAGCAAGCTCTTTGTTATCTGGATCTATTGCCAGTAGCTGGTTAACGACATCAAGAGCCTTATCATTTTCGCCCATCTGACTGTATATCTGCTTCAGAGTTCTAAGATGAGGAACCTTTTCACTCGGATTTTCAATTATCGGGAGATACTTCAATACCCTGTCTATATACTTGTCCATTTGCTTTGACTGATGATAGTAATATACAAGTAGATTGTTTGAACTAATGTCGTCAGGTTCAAACCTGATATATTTCTCCAATTCCACGACTGCTTTCTCATGCTGTCCAAGCTGATTATAAGAAAGACCAAGGAACTTGTAGATCAGAGGATATGCTGAGTTTTCCTGATTAAGAGTTACATCCAGCTCTTTTGCCTGTTCCAGGTGCGGCAATGCACTTTTATAGTCCTTTTGCTGAAAATAACCGCCTCCGAGAGACCACTTGGTTAATAATTCCTGCTTCATCTCATCGATTCTCTGCTGCTCCAGTTCCGCTTCAGTTGGCCCAGCGGGAGCAGCAGCCTCCTTTGAACCGGAACAGGAAACAGTAACTATCATTACAGTCACAAATAAAAGGTATAAAAGATTTGACCGGGAATTTGCAAAAAATGGTTTTGTAAAGAAGTTCACTTACAACCTCCTGCCGTATTTTATATACTTAGAAAATAAATTTATACTATTAAGTTTACAATTTAAAAATGAATTTATTCCAAATTGTTAATTTATTATCTTTTTTAACTTAAATCAATAAAAATGTTGTGTAAAGCAACCGATGAGTTTTATCGTCTGCGGAGAAACCATGTCTCGCCTTTAGCAAGAGAAATATAGAATCTCAATATTTTTTCAGAACCAAGTGATTCTGTCTCTGAAGAGCGGATACCTCCTTCTAATGCAAAGTCGATTCTGGTCGGAAAGAACGGAACACTTTCTACCGGCCCAACCATATTGTTGAACTGCCAGCTGAAGCCTGCTGTTACGAATTTTTCAGTCAATGATGAGCCATCAATATCGCTGTTATAGAGATCCCAGTAATATCCACCAAGAGTATAATTCAATCTCTTGAAAAACGGCATACCAGGCCTCTTTTCCGATTTGAATTCAAATCCTCCGGAATAGCGCTTAGAATTCCGGAATCCCGGATCCGTATTATCATCACCATACCTGTAATCCTGCATCTTTGTGGTAAAATAGTCGAAAGCAAAATCTATCCCTCTGTAGAGATTCAGGGAAGTTCCAATACCGAATGATGAGGGTATTGTCGTATCATATTTATCGACCACCCTTGGTAATAATTTGGCTGATTTATCTTCAATTTCCAGTTCTGAGCTAATGGTGCTTTCAGCGATATACACGGCCCCCAGACTTACTCTGGGATGAAGCCAGATAGTTGTGCCTATTGAGTATCCTTTTCCCCAGGTACTGACAGTCCTGTTAGTCTCAGAAGCGCGGTAAGCCGGATCAGAAAAAATAAGTTGCCAATTCTCGTTCCTTGAACCAAAATAATACAGGAATTTTGCTCCAACAGAAATAAAATCAAAGAACTTATATGCAAATCCTGCATAACCGACAGATGTCCCCCCCGTGCTTATAATGGTCTGCTCATAATCATCATTGGTTGAGATAAATTCGTACTCGGAATCCATGAAAGGGTAGAATCCTATTCCAAAAGCCGAATTCTTTGTTGTTTTGACTGCAAAGCCTACCTGGTTCCATGTTGCGTGTCCGGATGTCGTAGTATAATCGGGCGTTTCAAACCTAATACCCTCCGAGACCATTCCTGCAGTGATAGAAGCATAAACCAGTTCAGTCCAGACTGACGGATTCAGATGGTTCTGTACTATATTGTCTGAAAGAGCTATCCCGGCACCTCCCATTCCTGTTGCACGCGTACTTACAACATGTCTTTGAAGGCCGATCCCATAGGCATTGAAAGCTGACTGTGAATATGAAATACCGCTTGAAAGCAGAATCATACACAGAGAAATTATTATTATATTATTATTTTTTCGGTTCATCATTATCTGTTATTTATTATTGAACAGAGTATATTTTACTATCAGCCTGCAGCGGTTTTCTACAACCGGATCATTTTTTCTGAAACTGAACCTCGAGTAATCGACCAATTGGTCTGATGTATAGAAGATCAATCCGTAATTTGCCGCCGGATTCGTCACCCATCTTTGAACCACTAGCGAAAAATCCACATTCTGATTCGAATTAAAGACTATCGTAGAGCTGTCAGGATCGATCCGGGACTCTATTCTCCCTAAGTCATTCAGTTCTATGTTTTCCAGACCCGTAACCCCGAAATATGATTCCACCAGGGCAAGGTTAAGTCCGTAATAGTCTTTTAGCCCCCATACAGTCCTGTCATCATCAAGAACCATGTGAAGTTCTGCATAATTAACAGTTGCAGAAACCGGAATATGAGTCAGGTCAAAAACTGCAATAGTATTCTCACCGAGATTGCTTGCATAGAAATTGTAGTCAAAACTTTCTTTGATATCTATTAGGTATGAATCATTTGTCGGCAGAATCTCCAACGTTGTATCGGGATTAGTGACCTCTAGAAGCAGTCGGGGACGCCCGTCTTCACCGCTCGGATCGTCTTTAGAGTAATACTGCTTTGCAAAAACACCCTCCGGTACCTCTAGCAGGACACCGTAATTTTCGATAGTTGAGTCATCCTC
>JANQEH010000111.1 GCA_028278455.1 bacterium | reverse complement strand
TATTACGGGACATTGACTTATAAAATAATCACTTAATGTTATGTTGTCAAGCCCCTAAATCTTTTATTCTGAAAGTAAAATCCTTCAATGATTCATGGTGTGTTCAGAATCAAGGAAAGAGAGGGACTCCTTTGCCGCAGGCAGATACGGAACGAGGAGTGAGGTTCGGCTTCGGTAAAATCCCGCATCATAACAAAGGAGTCCCCGGAGGAGATAAGGCTAAGTTTTTGTGATTCTCTTTAGCATATTATTAATTATAGTTTAGTTCAGTTTAGTCGACTATAAGAAAATCGCATTTTTTCTTCTGAGCTTTCTCAGCTCCTTCTCCCCGCATTCGCGGGGAGAATCCGGTCGAAATAACAGAGGTGGCGTTGTCTCATCGATAGCTGTCCATACTTCTCGAAACTCAATCCCGGCAGATAGCTAGTTGTCATTTCGAGCGCAGCCCCCAAGAGAAGGGGCAATCCGAGAAATCACAGCGCTTATTTCCGTACTTAAAATTGTATATTCAAAGAACAATGCCAAATACTCTACTCCAATGCAGTCAAACATCATCTATCTTCATTCCCTTTCTGCTGCATGGTTATAAGCCTTTCACTGAGTGTCGGGATAATCTCCGCCTTCAGCAGGATAATCAGCTCCTTTTCGGTTTTATTAATGCTTTCATGACCGAACAGATAACCTAATCCGAGAAACCATTTAGGGATGTTCTTAAGGACGGGCAGGCCGTTCCTGTTGACAGTCTCCTCTGTCATGAACAATCCCCCGATACCTACCTTTTCACCGTCATTGATCAGCATCTCGGTATTAGCCTGTGTTTTATTGATTATTGTGCTGATAGCTCCCGGCAATGCCGAACTCCTTTCCGCCTGGACAACAAGGTGGATAAAGCTCATTGTATCATCCACGACTATTGTGGGGGTAACAAGGAGAATTATTCCGGTGCTGACGAATTTATCGGTTACATTCCCTGCAAAATCCCTTTGTTTTATCGAAAAATCCTGACCGATTTGTACCCTGCCTGTCCTTCCGTCTGCAACAACTACATTGGGATTTGCGACTACTTCACCTACATCATTGCTCTCCAATGCCTTAAGCATTGCATTGAATTCGGTATTGTTGTCAATATGTGTGATCTCAAAAACACCGGCATCCTTATCACTTCGGGCTCCCGCAGCAAGCTGATCACCGCTCATACTAGTATTCCCATCCTGCTGGAAGATACCCCAGTTAAAACCTATCTCCCGGAGTTTCTTTCTGTCGGCTTCAAGGAAGGTAGCGGAGATCTTGATCTCTCTGAGATTTCTCGTAACAGGTTTCAGATCGAATTCCGGTTGGTCTGCGGCCCGGTCTTCACCTTCGGCTGCCAGTATTGCGGTTACACCTGTGCTCCCTATCTGGATGTAGTTTTCAGATTCCATGATAGTCAGCCCATTAACTTTAGTGATCAGTTCAAGTGCACTCCTCCACTGCAGATTATCGATATCGATACCGATCTCTATCGATCTCTTTAAAGGATCGATTATAACTTTTCTTTCGAGCCTTATTGCTATATCGCTAAGAGCTTTCATTGCCACGTTAAAAGGTGTAGTCTTTACGAAAGAGACCTTACTTTGATCTGTTACAAATTCCCTTTCGGGTCTGTCCTGACCCGCGCTGTTCACTGCGGCAAAAAACAAAATTGATATTACCGCCGAGGTAATATATATCCTTTCTATCGCTTTCATGGCTGACCTCTATCTTTTTTAATTTTAATTGCTTCTAAAGCTCATTTTAAGAACAACTTTCCTGAGGAATCCGCCTTCATTCAGTGTAAATTCAACATAACCTGCATTTGGATCAATTATTGTCATTTTTCCCAGGTAGACCTCCCCCCCTAAACCTATCGTCCAGACCTTACCTGATGGATCTTTTATATATGCTTCTTCAGATGACATCCCGAGAAGTACTGCATTATCCACTGTCAGCAGGTTTCCGGTGTTTGGAGGAAGCTGTTTCGTGACCAATGCAGCAAACGGATTCGAATTCATATTCACAGGTGATCCATCATCAACGGAAGACTGGATTCTTAGCTCTTCGTTCTGTAGATCAGCTGAATAACCTTTTACGGTCATAAGAAAATGAACCGCATTTCTGCCGAACTTATCCCTTGCTGCCCTGTCAACAGGAGGTAGTATCTCGAGTTCTTCAATCACATAAAGCGGAGCATAATTCTCCAGTTTCCAGATGAATCTGAAAAGGTCTTGAAATCTTGTATCACCGAGAAGTGTATAGCGGTTTGAGGAAATATCACCTGATTTAACCGTTTTGTGCTCGTTTTTCCTGTAGTTGAAACTCACCCTGCTATCCTTCTGAGAGGCAAGAGTATGGAAATATGCGAACGATTCAACTGAGTTTTCAGTCCTGTACAACCTTTTCGGAAGGTTTTTCCATGTTTCCCGTTCATGGATCATACTCTGCTCGATCTCATCGAAATACTGATTATTCTCCCTTATACTCTCCAGCTCATTCATCTTTGTCAGCAGTTCAGATTCAATCGAGATTGTATCATTCCTCAACCTGAACGAGAAAACGTAAATACCAAGAGCATTTATTACAACAAAGAGAATAATTAATATTAGTGTATTTCTTAATGCATATGGCATGTTATTTCTCCCTTTTAAAAACGAGTGTATTTTTGAGTTCCGTATCTCCTGCAACACTTCCGTCCAGGTAGATTGGTTCCATAAAATCCTGTGGATTACCCATTAATTCAAAGTTATAGATTTTGCTCTTTCTTACATCCTCGGACTCCATATTTTTTATCACCGCTGTTCCTGCAGCATCGGCGAACCTGTGAACACGGCTTCTGTAGATTGTTGATCCAAATATATGGATGAAGTTTTTTCTCATAATAATTCTATTTATCCACAATGAGTTCACCCTATTTGAGGCATTCGATAGATAGAAAAGTGAGCCCGAATAAACCGGACCAGGCCTCCAAAGCGAATCGACTAACGAAATATTCTGCCTGTAAACTGCAGTAATACTCTCCATTTCAATCAAACGGTCTGATATTTCTCTTTCGGTCTTCAGTGACTCTTCAGTCAGCATCAATGCAAATTCTGCTTCATTGATTCTATTAGTAAAATTAATCCCCTGGTATGTAAAAAAGAGACCGGCAAGGAACAGTGATATCATCGCCGCATACCCATGCCAAGCAAGCCTGAGGGTGCGCTGCTCTTTCTTCAACTCTTTCGGCAGAAAATTCGTGTTTTCGTATGCATTTTCAGTCTTGTTTAACATACCGGCGGCTAGACCTATCGATATTGCGAATGATGAAATATCGTTTACCTGGTCACCATCAAGAAATGTAAGGTCCAGCGCTGCAGTATCAGTTAGGAAACGGCAATTTACATCCGGAAATTTACCCAAAAGAAATTCACCGGTTTGATCATCCGCATTCTCACCGGCAATATAAATAGAATCAGGAGCAGTGATGCCAAGTTCATCCAGCATCAGCAGAATTTTTGCATATATTGTCTCGAGATTACTGCTGCCTCCATTATCGAAATTTATAACGGGAGAAACATTGCACATAATCCTGTTATCCAGAAATACAAGCCTTGCTGTTTTATTCGTTATATAAATAATCAGCGATCTCCTACCGGTATCAGGAGTATCCTGTAGGCCTTCAAGATGACTTAGGGCTATTTCAGAGGATGCGATTAGTGATACAGATAATTTATTATCTATCAAGGGTTTAGCATCGATTATAGTTTCAAGAACTGGTATATTTTCTGCAAAGCTCTGTATAAGGTAATTATTCTCATCGACCTTTACATATCTAACTTCTGCCCGGAGAGCAAGATCGTCATCTTGTCCTTCGTACTGTGAGGATTCCCGGATCATTTTCTGCCTGAGCTTCTTACCCTTTAATGCTGATGAATTGTTGAACGGAATGAAATGGACAGAAGACTCAGGAAGGTTGATCCCTATTTCTGTTCTTTTGACCGGGTATTTCTTCAAAAGATCTATAATATATTCAACATTATTCTTCGCATCCTGATCTTCAAAACCTTCTTTTTCCCGTTCGCTGCCAAGCCCGAAAGGATCATCATTATTGCATGTCAGCGTATTTTCCGGACCTTTATCACGATCTCTGGTATCAAGGTACTCCGGCAGAACAACACTCTCCAGAGCCAATATAGCCAGTTGGTTTTTATTCTTCTTTACGTGGGCAAGCTTAAGTATATTACCATTTGCATAAAGTCCTATAGCTTCCATGATTCCTTATCTCCGGTTAATATAGTATTATTTATTCCCCAGCAATTCTGACATACGTTTTTTATTATTAGCAAAATGCATAGCCGTTTCTGTTTCAATTAATCCATTCCTCACTTTCCTGAAAAGGTCCTGTTCCATAGTAAGCATACCAAGCTCCCTGCCCTCGAAAACCATCTGGTAGATCTCGGAGATGTTCCCGTTCCTGATAGCAGCCCTCACAGAAGATGTTACAAGCATTATCTCCTTGACAAGTATCCTTGTACCCTTTACATCCGGTACAAGCTTCTGAGAAATTATACAATTCAGAGTATCGGCCAATCTGAGCCTTACTCTTTCCTGTTCTTCAGGTGGAGTCTCACCAACTATTCTGTCTATGCTCTCGACCGCAGACGCAGTATGTAACGTTGAGAAAACCTTGTGTCCTGAATCCGTTATCTCGAGCGTGGTAATGATAGTATCAGGATCTCTCATCTCACCGATTATAATTATATCCGGATCCTGCCTGAGTGATTGTACAGCACCTTCCTTGAATGAAAGTACATCTCGGCCTACTTCCCTGTGCCTGATAATACATCTTTTTGGATCATGAACAGTTTCAACCGGAGCTCCTATAATGACGATATGCGCATCTATGCTTTTATTATTGGCATCGACAATACTATCAAGAGTAGAACTTTTTCCCGAACCCGTTATTCCGGTTACAAGCGTAAGTCCCTGTTTATTTGTCTCGAGGTTCAGCACTCCTGCAACTTCGGGGTGCAAACCAAGCTCTTTGAATGGACGTATCTCGTTCGGTATATACCTCATGTTGATCGCAAGATTATCGAGATCGAAATATATATTCGCCCTGAAACGGTACCTTTTGCTGTTTTTTAATATCTGGTACGAAAAGTCGAGATTTCTTTTTGAGAACAGATAATCCCTCTGTTTTTCACTAAGCAGGTTCTGTATTAGGATATCCGAATGTTCGAGAGTAAATTTACCCAGCTCTGCGAATGGTTTCTTCTGCCCATGTACCCTCAGCCAGACCTTCTCTCCGCAGCCTCCACCACCGAAATCTATATCAGAAGCGTCCAGTTCAATCATTTTATAAAGAAAACTCGTAACGATCTCTCGTAATTGTTTTTTCCACTCCTCTGTAAAATTCCTGACCAGTGATCCGACTACTTCCTGCCTGTCGAGTCCCTTCAGACCATCATAGACCTGGGCATTTATAAGCTGTAAAAATTTCTCGATATTCACAGGTTTATCCTGATTCTCGGGAGGATTATCAGCCGAAACCCGGCTTAATACCCTGTTTTTTAGCTCTATGCTCATATCAATTACTCCAGTATCTGATAGTTATTTTTGCTTTCTCGATAAGATTCGAAGTCGAACCAGGAGCTATCGGGTAGAATGGAGGATATTCATACTCCATTCTTTTATCATACTGATAAAGTTTTTCGTATCCCTTTGGAGGACTTCCCAGTCTTCCGACAGCCCCTCTGATCTCCTGCACTATCCCGCCATATAGATTTAATGTTGCCGTAGGGTGAAACTCAATGTATTCAGCCTTGAAAGAACCATCTCTCGCAAGTATAGTAGCCTGGATCGATATTCCATCACGAGTGGCTGCGTTATCTTTAATAATGACATTCTGGTAAGCAACAAGCCCCAAAAGATCGTCTGATTCGGGATTTATTCTTGGATCATTCGAATAAACAAGATCATCTGTAATGTAAATATTCTTTGTCGTGCCGATGGTTACCTGGCCGTTCAGATCACCTTCGACATATATATCCCTGTTACTCGCTATCACTCCGTTTGATGGAATCGCAGAAGTCTGCCATGTCCCGTAACTACCAACCTTATACTGGTAGGTACCGTCATTGTTAAAATCCAGGTAGAGAGTATTGTTTAAAACAAGATGTCCTCCGTTCTGAGCAGCATTCACAAGTTCGGTAAAATCCGGCTCAAGATCTATCGCTTCCCTCCCGAAATCTGTACCTCCGAGAAATTGCGGCTCAGTAAAACCCATAGTATTGTATGTTGGGCTAACACTCGATATCTGGCCGTAAAATACAGGTGATCCGGTTATGTTAAATCTACCGTTCGTATGTACCGGTCCGTAGAGTGTGTCTGCCGAATAGAACCAGATATAATCTTCCCTGTTAGAGAAATACGCAAATCTTGAAAAACGGTCACTGATCGGGAAAACGTCAATAATGACACTTGCGGAATCGAAGAAACTGTTGAATTCACCAGTACATGTCACTTCCACAGTGTTTGGGCTGATGTCTGCCCTGCTGAAAACTAATATATCTGCAAGACCACCGCCAATCGATACATCCAGCTTCTGCCCGGTCCAACCGGGGCTTTTTTTAAGAGTAGCCATTGCAGTGTTTATCCCGCTTTCAGCGATGAATTTTGCCTGTTTTTTTGAATATCCTGTTGATACATGCTCAACTGCATCATTGGCAGTGTTTCGGATGTTTGCCCTGAATCCGTTATACAGGATTATGAAACCTGACAGTATAATTAAAATAGCCTTTCCCATCTCGTCAGCCTACCTTCTAATGTTTCTCAACAGGACTCTCCATTGGACAAAACCAAGAGCCCTGTTGTCTTTAAATTCAATATTATCCACAGCCTGAAGAGTTGTCTCTACAGAATATACATCCACAGGTGTAGAAGTCTCATTACCGGTTGAATTATAAAACCTGAACCTTGCAGATATATTGGTAAAGACATAATCATCAACTATTCCCGTATTGACACGCCTTGTAAGAGTGGATACGATACTTCCAGTGGTATCAGATGATTCTACTACGGTGAATTTAACGGAATCCGGTATACCGTTTCCATCAACATCACCTATAAATCCGAAAGACATCGAATCTGCGGTTATCACGGCCGAAACAGAATCCGGTACTGCTATCCCCGCGTTGTTGAAATCGTCAGAAAGGATATCTGCGAGAACATCAGCTTTCTCCTGGGTAACTTGTATTCTGCTCATCTCTACATTTGAATCATTCACAGCGAAAAGCAGACTGATAATTGCCAGCAGGAGTATACTCCCGATAACTGTTGATCCGGCTATGTCAAGTGCAGTATTCATTGTTTATTTCCAATGGCTGAAAACATGCCTCATTAAAAGTGTATCATTCATGAAAGGTGAAAATACTGATACACTTAGTTCTTTGTAATAAGTCCGGTATCCTACAGGTGAAGACAAATCCAGTGTATCGACATAAGAAACAGTAAAACGAACGAAGTATGTCACAAGTTGCGTATTGACCGTATCTAAGGATCCGTTAAAATCATCAATGTCATCGAAATTCGTTCCGGACTCTCCAATTTCCGGTCCTAAACTTCCTGCCGGTGTCATAAGTGAAGTATCTTCAATGTCCGGATCTGTGATGAGAGCCTCATCAAAACTAAATAATTTCGCTTTTTCGATTGAGCTAAGGCCGATAGCCGATGCAGAGTTTATCACCTGTGTCTCAGTCATGGTTGCTCCCGCCTCATGCATTTCCATGTTTGTGAAGAGCGCTGTTACAGAAAAAATTACGATCGCGCCAAGAACCAGTAATGTCTGCCTTGTATCCATATCAGTCCTCAGCTGTTGCAAATGCTACTTCTGCGCAGGTTGTTTCCCCGGCTTTGATCCGCTCTCTACCTGATGCCCTCAGTGTCAGCATTCCATTATCAAGAGCAAGCTTCTTGATCCGCTCTTCATCGATGTTGCCGGACATCTCAAGAACAGCTTTCCTGATCTCCTTTGTGAAGAGTAATGCTTCATGGATTGCAGCTCTACCTGAAAATCCTTCATGACATCTGGCACAGCCCACAGGTTTGTAAAAATCAAAAGTCCCAAGTTCATTTTCACTGAAACCCAGAGATAACGGTATAAGAGGATCTATATTTCGATCAATATCCTTGCACTCCGGGCAAAGTTTACGGACTAGTCTTTGGGCTACGACTATATTAACTGCATAAGCAATAAGAAACGGCTCAATACCAATCTTATATAGACGTGAGATCACACTCGCTGCATCGTTGGTATGAAGTGTGGAGAAGGTAAGATGACCGGTATTAGCCAGTTTAAAAGCTATCTCGGCGGTTAACTTATCCCGGATTTCACCAACCATCACGATGTCCGGATCGTGCCTGAGGATCGATCTCAATGCCTGCTCGAAATCCATCTTAGGATTTATCTTCAGCTGGCGAGCGCCAGGTATAAGGTATTCGACCGGCTCTTCAGCAGTAAGCACATTAACTTCCGGGGTCATTACAGTATTTAGCGCAGCAACAAGAGTTGTGCTTTTTCCACTGCCGGTCGGACCGGTCAATATCACTATACCCTGCGGTTTATTTATAGCTTTCATGAAATCTTCCTGGGCCCTGGAAAGAAATCCGAGCTGTTTCAGATCCGTTATTACTTTGGTATCATCAAGAATTCTTACAACTATACTTTCAAGTTTGCGTTCATATTCAATCCCGACTATCGGAAGGATCGATACTCTAAACCTGATTATTTTACTATCGATCTCCCGCTGAAAGAATCCGTCCTGAGCAACATCCCGGTCAAACCTGTTTACATTCTTCGATCTGTCCTTTAAAACAGCCGCAACAGCTTCAGCTTTAGTACCGGATTGAGTGTGCCACAAGAAGAGCTTGCCGTTAATCCTGAAGTAGATTTCCACGGTTGTCCCGGTTTTTGGTATAAAATGAACATCACTGACACCCTTTCTTACAGCTTCAACAAAACAGCCCTCTATAAGGTTTGTCAACTGTCCCCTGTTTATCTCATTATCAAGCTCAAGTTCATCGATATCCTCTTCATCATCAGGGATATCCTGTTCATCTGATACGGTATTCTCGAAGTCCTGAAGAAACTCATTAGTAGAAGGTAAAGCCCGGCTGAAAATATCCTGGATCACATCATAGTTACAATAACGGACTTCGAATCTGTTGAATCCGAGAGCCTTCGCTATCCTTGGTATTTCCTGATGTGTAGGATCAGATGCTGCAATATTGATCAGCCTACCGTCATCAGAATTAATCCTGTAAGGTATGAGACCGTTAATCCGGATACTTGCTCTAAGATCGGAATCCATAGAAATAAGCATTTGTTTAATTAGATTGATATCACCATCGTTCAGTTCACCATTGCTGAGATCAATCTCGCTGAAAGCATACATTCCTGCAATTTCCCGGTAAACCAGGTGCCTGTCAACGTTGTAATCGCTGATAAGTATATCGCCGAGTTTTCTTCGTTTTCCAGAAGGTTCGGAAACCTGCTTTTTAAGCGCTTTCTCTACGATTTCACGGGAAACATACCCCTTTTGGATCAGATAGTCTCCGATACGGTTACCAATATTTTCATTCTTCTTGACCATTGTTACCTGCTTTAATATTTTAATCCTGGCATTTTAGGCCTGATCACCGCTGTTTCAGATGAAACTACGGTCAACCCTATCACAACAAGTACTATTAACACAGATATTGAGATGTTCACAAGATCGATAAAAGCCTTCATCTTGTATGAAGTTTCACGCTCATAATAATTCGCGAGCTGCAGCGAGGCGGATTTCAATGCCCCTGCTTCCGATCCCGACCTGAATCTTGAAAGAGCTGTTTTCGTAAATACACCTGTCGCTTCGAGTGATTCTATCAATCCCAGGCCTTCTTTGAGCATTAATGGTATCGCAATATTTTTGATTCTGGATTCCATGTATTTATTTCTACATGCCTCTGCAGCTGTCTTTATTACCCGGATATTATCACCCGACTCACTGTAAAGAGCATGGAAAACTCTCGCAAAAATCTCTATACTCGTCTTATGTAAAAGTCCCCCCGCATAAGGGATCCTGATAATGAATTTATCCAGCATATACCTTCCCCTTGTGCTCCGGATGAATTGTACTGCTGCAATGATCAAAGCTATGACGAATATCACTATAAAAAGAAAATTATCCTGGAGAAACCTGCTCATTTTCAGTGTGGCTGCTGTCATCGGGGGTATCTCTATATCATATTTGGTAAATAGCTCAACGGTTTTCGGGAAAATATATGCTACGTAAAAAATAACTGCTGCCAGCATGAAAAAGGACACTACAAGAGGCATAACAAGAACCTGCCTGAGATTCTTCTTGAATTCTTCGTTTCTTTCCATGAATCTGGCTGTGCTGTCATAAACAGCAGCCATATTTCCGCTTGTAGAAGCTACACTCAACATATGAGTCGGAAACCTTCCGAATATCCTCTCATGCTTACTGAATACTTCTTTACCTTCTTTACCTTCCTTCAGGTCACTGCTTATCTCTCTTATGGTCCTTTTAAGAGTTTTATTTTCCATGTCCATACCTACAGTCTGGAGAATTTCATCATAGGGAAGCTTCTCCCTGAGAAGATCCGCGCAGATACGGATAAAGATTA
>JANQEH010000043.1 GCA_028278455.1 bacterium | reverse complement strand
CCCTTATGTGAATACGATCCCTGTTTCAAAGCAGCCGCAGTATCCGGGGGACAGAGAGCTTGAAAGGAGAATAAAAAGCCTGCTTAGATGGAACGCAATGGCTATGGTTGTTCATGCTAATAGGAATTTCGCCGGAATTGGCGGTCATATTTCTACATATGCATCAAATGCCACACTTCTTGAAGTGGGATTCAATCATTTTTTTAGAGGGCACGGAAAAGATTTTTCGGGCGATCAGGTTTATTTCCAGGGACATGCCTCCCCCGGTATTTATGCACGTGCGTTCCTCGAAGGAAGGCTTACTGAAGAACATCTCCAGAATTTCAGGAGAGAAATTGGCAAAGAAAAAGGATTATCTTCTTATCCTCATCCGTGGTTAATGCCTGAATTTTGGGAATTTCCCACAGTTTCCATGGGATTATCTCCAATTATGGCGATATACCAGGCAAGATTTAACCGCTATCTGGAAAACAGGGGGATCAAACATACATCCGGGCAATATGTATGGGCATTTCTTGGCGATGGTGAGACTGATGAACCGGAAACATTGGGAGCGCTTACCCTTGCATCCCGGGAAAAATTAGATAACCTCATATTTGTTATCAACTGTAATCTCCAGAGGCTTGACGGGCCTGTCAGAGGGAACGGAAATATTATTCAGGAACTCGAAGCTGTTTTCAGGGGTGCAGGATGGAATGTCATTAAAGTCTTGTGGGGTGATGACTGGGATCCCCTGTTTGAAAAAGATACTGAAGGTAAACTCCAAAAAAGGCTCGAAGAGCTTGTCGACGGTGAATACCAGAAATTTATAGTAGAAGGCGGGGATTATGTCAGAAAAAAAGTTTTCGGTACAGATCCAGATTTATTGAAAATGGTTGAAGATTATACTGACATTAAACTCAAGAAAATGCGCAGAGGCGGCCACGATCCGGAGAAAGTATATGCGGCATATAAAACAGCTGTAGAAAACTCAGGATCGCCGACTGTGATACTTGCAAAAACAATCAAGGGATACGGTCTTGGCGAGGCTGGAGAAGGAAGAAATGTCAGCCATCAGCAAAAGAAGCTGAATGAAGATGAATTAAGAGAATTCCGCGCAAGGTTCGGTATCCCGATATCAGATGACCAATTGAACTCTACTCCCCTTTTTAAGCCGGATGACGAAAGTCCTGAAATAAAATATATTATAGAGAAAAGGCAAAAGCTTGGAGGATTTATTCCGAAAAGAGATAGGGGCCAGATCAAGATAAACATACCGACTCTTAAAGAACTGGATGAGTTCAGAAAAGGCACAGCAGGGAATGAAGTATCAACTACTATGGCATTTGTAAGAATGTTTGCCAAGCTGCTGAGAAATAAAGAAATCGGTAAATATATTGTGCCGATCATACCGGATGAAGCCCGGACATTCGGAATGGAAGCTCTGTTCAGACAATGCGGGATTTACGCCAGTCAGGGACAATTATATGATCCTGTTGATTCTGAAACTCTGTTATATTACAAAGAAGCTAAGGACGGACAGATTCTCGAGGAAGGATTGACCGAAGCAGGGGCAATGAGTTCCTTTATTGCCGCAGGAACATCTTACTCAACCCATGGAGTAAATATGCTGCCGTTCTTTATTTATTACTCTATGTTCGGCTTTCAGAGAGTTGGGGATCTGATATGGGCGGCCAACGATATGAGGTGCAAGGGTTTTCTACTCGGAGCTACGGCCGGAAGGACTACTCTTAGCGGTGAGGGGCTTCAGCACCAGGATGGACACAGCCAGATTCTTGCTTCAACATACCCGAATGTCAGATCCTACGATCCGGCATTTGCTTATGATATCTCTATCCTGATAGAGCACGGCCTCAGGAGTATGTATGAAAAAGGCGATGAGGTAATTTATTACCTGACACTTCACAACGAAAACTATAGTCACCCACCAATGCCTGAAGGCGTTGAAGAAGGTATTATTAAGGGGATTTATAAATTCAACTCTGTCAAGCCTGACAGGAATAAACCATCGGTAAATTTGTTTGGCAGCGGCTCGATATTCATGGAAGCTCTGAAAGCTCAGGAAATACTCAAATCACAATACGGTGTCGGTACTGTGCTGTATAATGTGACCAGTTATAACCAGCTACGTCAAAATGCGATCTCTGTTGAAAGACAGAACCGGCTTAATCCCGATAAAGAAAATGATACGACGATCATCGAAGATGTATTAGCTAACAATAAGGATCCTGTAGTGGCTGTGTCTGATTATATGAGGATTATTTCTGATCAGGTTGCCGCCTGGGTTCCGGGTGGACTCATTTCACTCGGGACGGATGGATTCGGAAGAAGCGATACAAGGGAAGCCCTGAGAAAGTTTTTTGAAATTGATGCAGAAGCAATTGCATTTACTGCCCTATACAGTCTGTATAAAAATCAAAAATTTAAATTGTCAGAAATAAAGAAAGCTATAAAGAAATTTGGAATAAACTCCGGATCAAAAAATCCGTGGCTTTTATAAAAATAATTATCCGGGAGGAATAATGCCTGAACAGGTTAAACTTCCAGATCTTGGTGAAGGGATAGAAGAAGGTGAGGTGCTTAACATTCTTGTCAAGGTCGGGGATCAGATAAATAAGGAAGAACCGATTCTCGAAATGGAAACCGATAAAGCTATGTTTGAAGTACCATCCCCAGTTAGCGGTAAGGTACTCGAGATCCATATCGAAGAAGGCCAGAAGTTGAAAGTCGATTCTCTTCTAATTACGGTAGATCCTGCCGAAATAGCCGGACAGGATCAAAAGGAAACTAATGTTAAAGAAGATGCCGGTCAGCAGGAGCAGGAAGAGCTGCCTTTGCAGACGAAATCTACAGAAGAAGAACAGGAAAAAATAGAAATTGAACCTGAGAAAGTTCCCCCAACTGAACCAATCGCCCAATCCGTAAGTTCTGCAGCGGTTCGAACTCCTATTGATGTATCTGAAGGACAGATATTAGCAGGTCCGGCAGCAAGGAGAAAAGCCAGGGAAATGGGGATAGATCTGTCAGATGTAACAGGGACCGGCCCGGGAGGAAGGATATCCCAGGAAGATGTCGAGAATTTTACTAAACAGCCTTCTGAAGCCGCGGTTGCTCATTCTGAACCAGGTGAAAATCTAAAGGCTGCTGCCGGCGATACCGGTAAAGATGATTACGGCAATATAGATATAGTGCCTTTCAGGTCAATCAGGAGGAAAACTGCTGAACATGTCTTTAAGGCGTGGAACCAGATGCCCCATGTAACACAGTTTGACATGGCAGATATTACCGATCTGGACTCATTGGTGAAGAAATACAATGAAACTAATAAGAATAACGGTATAAAACTTACAATGACAGCCTATGCTGTCAAGGCGGTTGTACACATTATGAAAG
This sequence comes from bacterium, assembly GCA_028278455.1. Classification (GTDB taxonomy): domain Bacteria; phylum SM23-31; class SM23-31; order SM23-31; family SM23-31; genus JANQEH01. The sequence continues at coordinate 12,467 of JANQEH010000043.1, read as the reverse complement.
AATTCCCCCAGTTCAATGCTGAATTGCTTGTTGAGGAAGAAAAACTGATATATAAAAATTATTACAATATAGGTATAGCCGTAGATACACCACGGGGTTTGATGGTCCCTGTATTAAAAAATGCCGATTCCATGACACTCAGTGATACAGCTAAAGAGATTGTCAGACTGGCCGAGCTATCACGCAATGGAAAGATAGAGATCGGTGATCTCCGCGGTGGGACATTCACTATCACTAACCTGGGAGGGATCGGCGGTACTTACTTTACGCCGATCGTCAATTACCCGGAAACAGCAATACTGGGAATCTCGAGAAGCAGGTATGAACCTAAATTCATTGGCGATGAACTGAATAACAGGCTTGTCCTCCCCTTCAGTGTCTCATATGATCACAGGGTAATAGATGGCGCAGACGGAGCGAGATTCACGAGGAGGCTTGCAGAGATATTCGAAAATCCTCTGCAGTTCTTAATTGATGAATAGGATTATCTGTTTTATATATTGAACTCTTCATAAATAATTTATAAGAGAGTATGTAGAAATAGTACTATTATAGTTAAAATCAGAATTCAAATTATGGAGACATAAAAATTGGAAGAAAAAACTACCGATGTTGTAGTTATTGGAGCCGGACCCGGCGGCTATACGGCAGCATTCAGAGCAGCCGACCTCGGTAAGAAAGTAATTTGTGTAGATGCTCAACCTCAACCGGGAGGAATTTGCTTAAACCATGGGTGCATACCCTCGAAAGCTCTCCTCCATCTTGCGAAAGTCATTTATGATGCCCGGGAATCCGGTGAACTTGGTGTCAAATTTTCCAAACCGAGGATCAACAGGAAAACCATTAAGGAATGGAAGGAAAAGGTAATAAACAGCCAGGCAAAAGGGATATTGAATCTTGCGGGGAGACGGAAGGTCGAGATGTTCACCGGAAGAGGTGTTTTTGAAGATTCCAATAATCTCAGGATTGATGGCGAGAACAGTGTAAAAATTAAGTTCGATAAAGCCGTATTAGCAACAGGTTCAAGGCCAGTGATAGTTCCGGGACTGGATATTGACTCTCCCCATTTATGGTATTCCACTGAGGCACTCCAAATGTCTGAGATACCAGAAAAGATGCTTGTAGTCGGAGGCGGGTATATAGGTCTGGAGCTCAGCACAGTATATTCGGCATTCGGAACAAAGGTAACTGTTGTAGAACTTGCGGATTCAATTCTGCCCGGAGCGGACGGTGATCTTGTCAGGCCTCTGAAGAAGAGGCTGGATGTAAACCTTGAATCTATCATTCTCGGTTCGAAAGTTACAAAAATTTCTCCGGCAAAGAGCGGATTAAAAGTAACAATTGAGGGGAAAGCCGAAAAAACAGCAGTTTTCGATAAAGTGCTTATTGCCGTAGGACGGAAGCCCAATGTTACAGGTAATGGACTAGACAATACAGGTGTAAAGCTCGATGATTTAGGATTCGTTCAGGTTGATCCTCAGCAAAGGACAACTGATCCTAACATTTTTGCAATCGGAGATGTTGTCGGAAATCCAATGCTGGCTCACAAAGCAAGTTATGAAGCGAAAATTGCTGCAGAGGTGATAGCAGGATTAAACGTATCAAATGATGCAGTTGCAATACCTGCTGTAGTATTCACAGATCCGGAGATTGCCTGGTGCGGCATGACCGAGACTGAAGCTAAAGAAAACAATATCCCTGTAAAGATCGGTAAATTCCCATGGGCTGCTTCAGGTCGAGCGGCAACTCTCGGCCGGCCTGACGGGATCACAAAGGTACTTGCGGATCCGGACACCGGAAGAGTTCTTGGAGTCGGTATTTGCGGACCGGGGGCCGGTGAATTGATAGCAGAAGGCACTCTTGCTCTGGAGATGGGCGCGAATGTCCAGGACCTGGATCTGACTATACACGCCCACCCTACTCTTACGGAAACAACGGCAGAAGCATCGGCTGTATATCTCGAAAGCGCTATCCACTATTATACCGGGAAAAAGTGACCGTTACCCATCATTTCTTAAGAACAGCAAACTCTTTACTGTAAAATCATATTTTTTTGCTGAATTAGTAATTATAAATGCTTATATTTAAGATTCCGTTTATTGACCGCCGGACCGATCATGCGGACTGTTATTATAAATAAGGAAAGAATATTTTTTTATTCTCAGATTTGGTATTTTTAGCTTGGATGACCTGCTTTTTTGAACTTAAAAATATCATTATTGTGTCGCAGTCAGGTTTAAATTCTCTATTTGCCGGCATGGCATAAAATTTGCGGATAATCAGTTGATCTTTTAAATCCTCTAATCACCTTAGAGTATTTATTCGTTCTACTATATGTTGCCTATTCTTTTTTGAAACAATTTTTGACTTACAGATAAAGGAGTAAATCATGGCAGAACCGAAATTAATGACTATTAATGGTAATGAAGCTGCTGCGTATATTGCGCATAAGACTAATGAAGTTATTGCGATCTATCCCATTACTCCATCGAGTGATATGGGTGAATTCGCTGATGAATTCTCAGCAGCCGGGAAGAAGAATATCTGGGGTACAATACCTGATGTAATTGAGATGCAGAGTGAAGGCGGGGCTTCAGGTGCAGTACATGGATCGCTTCAGACCGGTGCCCTGACTACAACTTTTACGGCATCCCAGGGATTACTACTTATGATCCCAAATATGTATAAGATCGCCGGAGAATTAACCTCTGCAGTATTTCATGTTTCAGCACGTACCCTTGCAACTCATGCTTTATCCATTTTTGGTGATCATAGTGATGTCATGTCAACACGTCAAACAGGTTGGGGTTTACTCGCAAGCAATAACCCCCAGGAAGTCATGGACCAGGGGCTTATCGCGCAGGCCGCCTCTTTAAAGGGACGTGTACCGATCGTTCATTTCTTTGACGGATTTCGTACAAGCCATGAAGTAAGAAAAGCGGAAATCATCGATGATGAAAAGATCCTTGCGATGCTCCCTGATGTATTAATTTTCGCTCACCGTGAACGGGCAATGAATCCCGACAGACCGGTGATCCGGGGCACAAGTCAGAATCCAGATGTATTTTTCCAGGTACGCGAAACTATAAATCCATATTATACAAACTTTCCGGGTATAGTCCAGGAAACAATGGATGAATTCTACAAGTCTGTCGGCCGACGCTACAATCTGTTCGATTATGAAGGACATCCCGAGCCTGAAAAATTAATTATAATGATGGGCTCCGGAGCTGATACTGCTCACGAAACCGTTGAGTACATGAATAAGCAGGGAGACAAGTTAGGACTTCTAAAGGTGAGATTGTACCGTCCTTTCAGCGAAGAGCATCTGCTAAAAGCCATACCGGATAGTGTTAAGAAGATTGCTGTACTTGACAGGACAAAGGAACCCGGAGCTGTTGGAGAACCTCTCCTGATTGATGTTATTTCTACATTTGCTGAAGCAGGTAGATCGGCAAAGATCGTAGGCGGAAGATATGGTCTCTCCAGTAAGGAATTTACACCATCGATGGTTAAGGGTGTTTATGACGAACTTGATAAAGATGAACCCATGAGAAGATTTACGGTCGGTATTAAAGACGATAAGACAAACCTGAGTTTAGATTATGATCCGAAGTTCAACGTTGAAAAGGATAATGTAGTAAGAGCGATGTTTTACGGACTTGGAGCAGACGGTACTGTCGGCGCAAACAAGAACAGCATTAAGATAATCGGTGAGAACACTCCGAATTATGCCCAGGGATATTTTGTTTACGATTCAAAGAAAGCCGGTGCCATAACCGTTTCACACCTGAGATTCGGACCGGACCCGATCCTTTTATCTTGTCTGATCGATTCGGCAAATTTCATCGGATGCCACCAGACTGTATTCATCGAGAAATACGATATGCTACTGCATGCAGCAGAAGGTGCAACTTTTCTATTAAACACTTATGTTGACAAGGATAAAGCATGGGATACACTCCCCCGCTCTATGCAGCAGCAGATGATAGATAAAAAGATGAAATTCTTTGTGATCGACGCCTATAAAGTAGCAAAAGAAGCCGAGATGGGTGTCAGGATAAATACAATTATGCAGACCTGCTTCTTTGCTATTTCGGGAGTTTTACCCAGGGATAAAGCAATAGAGGAAATTAAGAACGCTATCAAGAAAACATATTCGAAAAAAGGTGAAGCTGTAGTACAGAAAAACTTCAATGCCGTAGATATGACCCTTGCGAACCTCCATGAAGTCGATATTCCGGACAGCGTAACGAGCACTTTCGAGCGTCCACCTACAGTATCGGACAAAGCCCCTGATTTCGTGAAGAATGTTACCGCAGAAATCATGGCAGGGCGTGGAGATGATCTTCCCGTTTCGGCTTTTCCGGATGATGGTACCTGGCCGCTCAGCACTACCCAGTGGGAAAAACGGACTATTGCTCTGGAAATACCTGTGCTCGATGAAGATATTTGTATACAGTGCGGTAAATGTGTACTCGTTTGTCCCCATGCTGCAATAAGAGCAAAAGTTTATAAACCTGAATTTGCCGAAGGTGCACCCGGGACATTTAAATCTTTCGATGCCCGCGGGAAGGAGTTCGAAGGATTGAAATATTCTCTCCAGGTTGCACCCGAAGATTGTACGGGATGTGAACTCTGCGTACATTTCTGCCCGGTAAAAAACAAGAAAGAGCCAAAGCTTAAAGCAATCAACATGTCACCGCTGCCCCCGCTCAGAAAACCGGAATCTGAAAATTACGAGTTCTTCCTGAATATTCCTGAATATGACAGGGCTAAACTCAATATCGATACCGCTAAAGGGGTTCAGTTCCTCCAGCCGCTGTTTGAGTATTCCGGCGCATGCTCGGGATGCGGCGAGACTCCTTACGTAAAACTGCTCACACAGTTGTTCGGTGACCGTGCTTTAATAGGTAATGCTACAGGTTGCTCTTCGATCTACGGAGGTAACCTTCCGACTACACCTTATGCAGTTAATCCCGACGGAAGAGGGCCGACCTGGTCAAATTCACTTTTTGAGGACAACGCTGAATTCGGTCTAGGTTTCAGGTTATCGATTGATAAGCAGAATATCTTTGCTATAGAATTGATTAACAAAATGAGAAATGAGATCGGCAATGAACTTGCTGACGGACTGATAAATGCCAGCCAGACCACAGAAGGCGAAATAGCTGATCAGCGTAAACGTGTTGATGAGCTTAGAGCAAAGATCAAAGATATAAATACTCCTGAGGCAAGAAGGCTTATGAACGTTTCGGATGCTCTCGTTAAGCGAAGTGTCTGGATCCTCGGGGGCGATGGATGGGCATACGATATCGGTTATGGCGGACTTGACCATGTTATAGCTTCAGGTAGGAATGTCAATCTTCTGGTTCTCGATACAGAAGTTTACTCCAATACCGGAGGTCAGATGTCTAAGTCAACACCGATGGGAGCCATTGCTAAATTCGCTGCGGCAGGAAGGCCTCTATCGAAGAAGGATCTTGGAATGATGGCAATGAGTTACGGAAGTGTTTACGTTGCTCAGATTGCTTTCGGAGCAAATGATACCCAGACGATCAGGGCATTCCGTGAGGCTGAAGCTTTTGACGGACCAAGTCTGATAATAGCATATAGTCACTGTATTGCACATGGTATCAATATGTCGACCGGAACTGACCAGCATAAAGCAGCCGTAAACTCTGGACATTTCCCGCTTTATCGTTATAATCCGGACAGGTTGAAGGATGGTGAGAATCCGCTAAAATTAGATTCCAAGGCTCCGAAGATCCCGATCAAGGATTATATGTACAGCGAAACAAGATTTAAAATGCTCTCCAAGATAAAACCGGACAGAGCGGCAAGACTTCTCGAAATGGCACAGGAGAAGGTAAACCAGAGATGGGCATATTACGAGTATCTTGCAAAGATGGACTTTGGTTCTAATGGAAATGCTGATGGAAACGGAAAGTCCGAATAAAATGTTAATGATATTATTACGGAATAAATCGATAGAAAAGATAATATAGGAGTTTCACATGTCAAATCTGTCAACCAAATATATGGGATTCGACCTGAAGTCCCCTATAGTCCCTTCTGCATCACCGCTGATGAGAGAAGTGGATAATGTTAAAAAAATGGAAGATAGTGGAGCAGGTGCAGTCGTTCTCGATTCCCTGTTTGAAGAAGAAATCAATTTTGAAGAAGACGAATTAAATCATTTTCTCGAATACGGTACTAATTCTTTTGCTGAATCAACAACCTTTTATCCCCAGCAGGAAGAATACATTATGGGGCCGGAGTTATACCTCGAAAGAATCCGTAATATGAAAAGTGCAGTTGACATACCCGTTATTGCCAGTCTTAACGGTGTCGATGACGGTGACTGGACAAAGACTGCAAAGCTCATCGAGGAAGCCGGAGCAGACGCGCTGGAACTGAATATTTATATTATGGAAACAGATTTCAGCGTAACCTCTCAGAAGATCGAAACACTGTATTTCGATATATTGAAACACGTAAAATCACAACTCAGTATTCCTGTTGCTGTAAAGTTAGGTCCGTATTTCAGCGCATTTGCAAATATCGCCAAAGGCCTTTCCGATGATGCGGGAGCAGACGCGCTTGTACTTTTCAACCGCTTCTACCAGCCTGACTTCGATATATTCAATCTGCATGTTGAATCTCACCTTGTTTTGAGTAATTCAAACGAGATGCGACTCCCGATGCAGTGGATCGCAATTCTTTACGGCAATGTGAAGGCTTCACTCGCTCTTACAACCGGTATCCATACGCATGAAGATGCCATCAAAGGTCTTATGGCAGGAGCAGATGTCATAATGACCACCTCCGCCCTTCTCAATAACGGTATCGAACATATCGACAAACTGAATAAGGGTATAATAGACTGGCTCGAAGAGCATGATTACAAAGACATCGACCATATGAAGGGCAGCCTGAGCCTCAAGAAATGCCCCGATCCCGATGCATTCGAAAGAGCAAACTACATGAAAATGCTCCGGAGTTACACAGGACTGTAAAATATTTATACATTAATTAGAAAGGGCAGGATCTCTCCTGCCCTTTTTTTATTACTAAGCGCCCCAATACAAGTTTAAGGGTGCCTCGACACATAATCAGAAATAAATCATTTTTTGTCATCCGGTATTTGTTAATATCCCTTAAAATTATCATTTGTTACCATTGAGTAGTCGCGGGCTTCTGCCTGCGTATTATTACGAGTTACATATGTTCAGCGAAAGCTGAAGCCTGCGGCTGCCAATAAAAGATGATCTCATATTGAATTGACTTCTGGACAGGAACTTGATTTATCAAGATCCCACTGGTCTAGGATAAAAATTCTCATACTTGTAGATGTGGAAATAGATAGGTCTATTCTTTCTTATCTTCCAGCTTTTTGATCTTCTTTTCATATTTAAGTCCAACATAAGGCATAGTTACCGGGAAAGTGAGGTAGATAAATCCTGCGAAAACAGCTATTTTCGGAGGCATTATCCAGGCAAAAAAAGCCGAGGCTAATGCCGTAACAGACTGGACCAGCCACGTCATGAAGTCTTCTTCGGTCTTAATCTTTTCATATTCATTAAGTTTCAGCTTATCTGAAGATTTTAGCGCCTTTTTGAATAGGAGAGCCAATGTACCGGACAACAGGAAGAATCCCAGACCATAGATAATGAACAGCCCTTCAAGCTCAAATATAGTGCTAATCCTGAATTCACTGGGGAGCCATCCTCCGCTAATCCAGTAGAAAAGAGCTGAGCTCATCAATCTCAAGGGATAGACGTAAACAAGCATTACGAAAATAAGTATCAGACTAAGAAAAACGGACGTCATATCCTCAAGGCCGAACCTTCTGCTCCATTTATGATGCCCAATCCAGAGAAACATTATATGTGCGAAGCAAGCTGCAAATGCCGGTACGCCTTTCAACGCGGTTATAAGTTCTTCATATGTACCCGGGATCTTATCGACTGAGATGATCAGCATTGTAACGGCAAATGCGAATGCTGCATCTGCAAAAGTCTCAAGCCGGGTCATCTCTGCTCCACGCAGCCTGAATCCGCTTTTGACAGGCAGTTCTTTTAAGTTTGTCTCTGTCCAGTCCATGGTCTTTAGAAATAACAAGAAAAGTATATAATTGATCCCCAAAACTCAATGAAAATATAGAATATTGTAAAAAAAACGCCTCGATTCCCGTATTAGTTCGATTTATGTCAATAATTATTGATTAAAGAAAATAAAAAGTTATATTTAGACATCGGGAATATTGAAGTTGGGGAAGGAAGTTGCTGCCTGTCGAAACTGATTACAATATACAATAAATCACAAAGCAACAGGGATATTCAGATATTAACATCAAAATGACGGAGGTTTACCTATGAAAACACAGAATAGGTTTTTCATGGTAGTTATGTTTATTGCTATGGTCTCGTTAGCGGGATTATGGAGTTGTTCGGATATGTCTTCAAATCCACCCGATGTAGAAAAACCGGAATTGACGATCGAGAATTTTGTTAATCCGTTTGAAATAATTGGGGAGATCCACAATGAAGGACTTGATGAGATCAATAGTAATGTAATTAAAGATATTAAGAATAAAGACAACATCAATCCCCGTAATATCAAAGAGATAGTGAAAATATCTGTTAAAGATCTATTTATGAGAAGAGATATCGACTTTTCAGAACAAATATTTGAAGAAGAAGTAAAAAATGCTGATATATTGTTGAAGCAGCTAAATAGAGCAAGATTAGCCAAAACTGCTGTCAGTACCTCATACACTATGGCATATAAAAGAAATGATGATATATTGAATGATGTTCAGAAAGAATTTATGGCTAAAGCTCTGGATTCAATAAGAAGAATGACAGATATTGAAAGCCTGAATAATGAACTACGAGATAATGAATTTGAGGCTTACAAGGAATTAGGATTTCAAAAAGCAGCTCCGATTCTTCTTATTTCTGCAGTAGGAAAGCATTCTGCGGCTTATTGGAAAGAAAACTATCTCAAATCTTCAATACTTCTAGCGTTTAATTATTCAAAGAACAAAGAAGAATTTGTTAAAAATTTAGGCAAGCAGTTTGGAGTTGAAGATATTACATCAAAAGAATTATTGAACAAAACTTCAGGTAAATATCCATGGCAAGTCGTTGGTGATCTTTTTTCCAGTTGGTATGATGCCATAGCTGAAGATCCAAATGAATTTATGGAATTCCTTGGAAGTATAGCTGATGATATAGCAAGAGATGCAGAGCAGTTTTTTAATGATAATAATCATATCATTGACACTGTTTTAAGCGATATTCCTTTAATAAGTAATATTAATAGCATTGCTGATCTATTTCTTGAAGATTTAGATCTTAGTACAGAGGGTATCCTGGCGAATGGTGTTTGGGATCTTGCCGGTAAAGTAAATGGGAAGATAATTGAAGTGGCCGGTGGAAGTACTCTTATTGGTGCCCTTGCCTGTTCTGCGTTTGCAGGTGGAGGTGAGTTAATCGAATCTCAGCGTAATAGATAACTAAATAGGAAATATGAAGGGGCTGATATATATCAGCCCTTTTTTTTATTTAATCATTACCATTTTGCGGATTTGTATGCGTTTACCGGCTTTGAGGCGGTAGATGTATACCCCGGACCCGACAGATATCCCCATATCGTTTGTTCCGTTCCATGAAAAACGGTGTACACCTTTCTGGAAACTCCCGGAAGCTATGGTTTTCACTTCCCTGCCAAGCAGATCGTAGACTTTCAACACCACATTCGATACTGAAGGAACGGTAAATTCGATAACTGTACCTGAATTGAATGGATTCGGGTAGTTCTGCCTCAAAATGAACTCCTCTGGCACCTGATTCTCCAGATCATCATCCACATTGCTGACTATTCCGTTTCTGAACTTGATCTCAAGGCTGTCGGCATCAGAATTTCCGTATGCATCATAAGCTTCCACGATAAGTCTATAGTCTCCGTCGGGATGATCTTCTGTCTTAAATGCAAGGTTCCTCTCGGAGAGATTTATTAGTGAATCTCCGTCGCTGTTCGTTAATACATGGTAATAGTCTCTCTGCTGTTCCATCCAGTAGGATGATCTGAGTTTGCTGTTGGCCTTGAATAACACTGGAGCATAATCTACGTAATTTCCGCTTGCATAGAAATCATATTCATGATTCAATACATGAGCGAGTGTCCTTGGATGGAGTTCCGAGTTATCGGTTGTGCGCTCAACTTTGTAATAAATAGAATGCGCCGGGATCGTCCATTCTGCATCTCCGATATAATCCTCGACCTTCGCCACAATATCTATATCACCGTATAATGAATCAGCATCCAGCTCCGTATCCGAACTGTTCCTGTAAAACTTGAATTTCGTCCCAGCTTTTACATCCTTTATTTCGGGCGGCAGATAATCAGTATTAGGATCCAGTGCCAGGAGCGGATTATAGACTATACCCCATTCATCATCATTGTATTGCCAGACAGTTCCAGTATCCTTAATCCTCGCGAAATGTATATGCCCCCAGTCGTCCGCCCATCTGATGATGTCTCCAAGATAATCATGTACATTGACAGTATCTCCGACATCAACTGCAATTGTGCTCTCGACAAGATGAGCATAAAGCCAACCCTCGGACTCTCCCGATTCCTGTGTCTCGGCCGTTGCGAGTCTCCAATAGGCAGCACCTCCAAGGGTGAGAACACATTTGACAATACCATCCTGTACAGCATAGGTAGGTTCATTCTGGGGTACAATCAGGTCAAGCCCCTGGTGCAGATAGTTATAAGTTGAAGCGCCCATATGCTGTTCGTAATAATTCCAAACAGTATGCAGTTCATCAAATGGCTCGAACGGCCATGGTATTGTCGGATATAACGAATTTGCTTTCCTAATAGGTAGTTTTTTTTCAAAAGTTTTAATACGCTTAGACAATCCTTCCACATCTACATATCCGTTTTCAGACAGGTTGTATTTTCTCAGTGATCCTTTTGTCAATCCCGGGATTCTGTTTTGGATACCCGCGATAAGCTCGTTTCCATTGATTTCGAGATCACGAAAAGTATTATTTCTACCGACATGATCCTCAAACCTAAGCCTGCCGTTCATAATAGAAAATACCTTTAGATTATTTCTCCCGATAACTGCAGCAGCATCATTCTCGACGGAAATTCTCACATCGCGGTGATGTTTCAAACCCGTAGGGATCTCAACCACCGGTACATCAAACCTGTATACAGTTATTTTATCTTCGCCAGCAACAGCTGTAAACTTTTCGTCTTCAGAGATATCGAAATGGAATCCTTTCTCAAGTCTTGTCGTTTCACGCTCGGGTATATCGATCAGAGTAAGGTTCTTTGTATCCCCCACTCCAAATTTATTTCCCTTTGACGAAAAACCGAAGAGAAATGCACCTCTGAATTTTTCAGAGAAAAGATATTCGCCTTTTCTTGAATAGAAATGTATGGTTACCCTGTTGATATAATGCTCTTCCATGTCAACAAAGGCTATATAACCTGTATTTGAGATATACATATCTGATCCCGGCGCCCTGTCCATAGTGAAAAGCAGATCCTTGTTCTCATAAAACCTGAAATTATTCAGTTCGCGGATTTCATCTGTCACATTACCCGTCTTGAAACTGCAACGGAAAACGGAATTGTCTGAGCTATAATCCTGAACATTAAGTGATCCCCGGAATTTCAATATACTTCCATTTGCAGCGGCCTTAAACTCTACGCTGCTATTAGTTTGACAGATCACTATTTTTGGAAGGATTAAAAAAAGTAACGAACAGATTGTAATATAAGAATGTCTCACATTCACCTCGATGATCGTTTCTGTTATTAATGAAGATTTTTGACCTCGATATTAATATCATTACAATTCCTGAAAAAATCAATTAAAAATATTTTTTTGATTAATATTGATATGGTGTTTTCTATTTTCTGCATTTTAAGAATAAACCATATGAAAAAGATTTTAAATACCGGGAAATTATATTAAATTAGAATAAAGGAAACTTTAAGGAAATTGGAATGCTTTACCCTGTATGGGAACTTGAATTCGGTGCGCCTCTATTAATAGCAGTAATTTCAATTCTACATGTTTATATTTCCCATTTTGCCATAGGCGGAGGTCTTTACCTGGTTGTATCCGAGCGGTTAGCTTACAAACGTAATGATACTGTTTTACTGGACTTCTTAAAAAAACACAGCAGGTTTTTTGTGCTGATCACCCTCGTTCTCGGAGCAATCACAGGTGTTGGCATATGGTTTACAATAGGCCTTTTCAGTCCAGGGGGCACCGGCTCACTAATTCGGATATTTGTCTGGGCATGGGGTATTGAATGGGTGTTTTTCACTGTTGAGATTGCAGCGGCAATCATTTATTATTTTACCTGGGATAGAATATCCCGTAAAACACATCTCAAAATAGGATGGATATATTTTACTTCAGCGTTCCTTTC
>JANQEH010000010.1 GCA_028278455.1 bacterium | reverse complement strand
GACAAACAGAAAGGCATGTTATGATCGCGAATTTTGGATACAAAGACGGATCCGGAGAGTATTTCATAACTGTTGATACCGATAGATGCGACGGGTGCGGGGACTGTGTTCCAGCCTGCCCTGCGGGTGTTCTAGAGATCAGGGAGAATGATTATGATCCCCTCGCCGAAGATCCGATGGCAGCTGTAAAGGAGGAGCACAGGAAAAAAATCAAGTATTCGTGCGATCCGTGCAAACCTTCCGGCGACAGGCCGGAATTACCCTGTATGAAAGTCTGTGAACCGGATGCTATCACGCATTCCTGGTAATAATCAATAAGAGGTTTTCGTGATTTCCCTGAAGATAAATGACATATCGGTTACCGTTCCAAATGGGACAACAATACTGGATGCTGCCGGAGAAGCAGGAATATTTATTCCCGTACTTTGTAAGCATCCTGATCTCCCGCCGTTTAGAACAATCGAGCTGTCAGAATTTGTATTCCAGGGGAATAAAAAGTTCGAAAATGATCCCGGCGCAACCATGGAAGATGTAAAAGGCTGCGGGATCTGTATTGTAGAAGTTGATGGTTTGGAAAATCCCGTACCTTCATGCCAAACCCCTGTTGAAGATGGTATGGTAATTAATACAGAAACTCTGAAGATCAAGAAAAAGAGACAGGAAAACCTTTCTGTAAAACTTACCGATCACCCTCATGCATGCCTGACCTGTGCCCAGCGGGAAGGGTGCATCCCGATGACCGGTGACTGTCCGGGGAATGTGATATCTGATGAAAGATGCTGCCCGCTATTGGGAAATTGCGAACTTCAGAGGATAGTCGAATATGTCGGATTATCACCGGAAACATCCCGGTACCAGTTCAAAGACCTGCCAAGGATAACAGATGATCCCTTTTTTATAAGGGACTATAATCTCTGTATAGCCTGCGGGCGATGTGTCAGGGTATGCCAGGCCGTTAAAGGTGTAAATGCAATGGGCGCTGTCATTTATGAAGGAATGTTTACAGTCGGGACAGTGAATGGTCCTCTGCTCGATAATGCTGAATGTAAATACTGCGGTTCATGTATTGAAGCCTGCCCCACAGGCGCTCTCAGGGATAAGGATAAACCGCGTCTCAAAACAGAAAAAGAGGTTGTTCCCTGTAAATACGGATGTCCCGGTGAAGTTGATATCCATCTGTACGTAAGACTAATCGAAGCCGGACGCTATGAGGAGGCAGGAGAAGTGATTTCATTAAAACTGCCGATTCCTTCCGTACTTGGCAAGGTCTGTTTCCACCCCTGTGAGAGTGAATGCAGGCGAGGTGATCTTTCCGAAAACCTCTGCGGACGGGAAGAGCCTATCAGTATCCGTCAGCTAAAGGACTTTATAATGGACTGTGTTGACCATAAACACAGTGATACAGCAGTCCTTGAAACCGGGAAAAAAATTGCAGTAATCGGCAGCGGTCCGGCGGGGCTGACCGCCTCATATTTCCTTGAATTGAAAGGACATGAAGTTATAGTTTTTGAAAAAGAGAATGAGATCGGAGGTATGCTTAAATACGGGATACCGCGTTTCAGACTTCCGGAAAAAACCCTTGAAAAAGATATTGACAATATCCTGAGATCCGGCGTAAGAATCATGACGGGAACGGAATTCGGGAAGGATATAACATTTGAAAGCCTTAAGAACAATGGCTTCGATGCAGTTTTCATTGCTGCCGGGCTATCAAAAAACAAAAAACTCCCTGTCGAAATAGAGGAGTCTCTAACTGTTTTCGACGGACTAACTTTCCTTCATAAAGCATCTGAAGGCTCATTTTCAGAAGATTACTTTTCATCCTCCGAGATTGTGATTATCGGCGGAGGGAATGCCGCAGTTGATGCAGCGAGAACAGCTATAAGGCTTAACCGTGGGAAAGTCTCAATAGTATCTCTCGAGAAGCGAGAAGAGATGCCAGCGTATAAATGGGAAACCAAAGAGGCTGATGAAGAAGGAATACTGATTCTTAATGAGTGGGGTATTAAAAGTATAGAAGATAATTCCGGCAGAAAACGCATAACTTTAATCAAATGCGTCAGTGTTTACGATCAAAACGGAAACTTCTCACCTGAGTACGATGAAAATCAAACAGATATAATTGATTGTGACAGTATAGTCATCTGTATCGGCCAGGATGCCGATCTGAGTTTCCTGAAGGACCATTCGTCTTTAATACATAACGGTACTATCCGGGTAAACAACGAAACACTGGAAACCGATATGAAGGGGGTGTTCGCAGGAGGAGACATAGTATCCGGGCCTGCTTCAGTAATTGAAGCTGTAGCTGCAGGAAGGAAAGCAGCATCAGGGATTGACAGGTACGTTGGGGGTGATGGAGTTATCGACAAAGATTATACTTTCGACATCCCGGCAGACCAGGAAATAGGCAGAGAGGAAGGATTCTCTCATCTCGAAAGGAAAACCTGCGAGATCGAGCCGGCGGAGGATAGGAAAAAAGACTTCAGGGCAGTAGAGATAACCTATCCGGAAGAAACCGCCCGGGAAGAAGCCCATAGATGTCTTAAATGCGACCTGAGGACATATCTGCAGAGTAATCCTGATCCTCCTGAAAAATACATAGAATTCTTAATGAAGAAGATAGAAAATGTACCGGAAGAAGCAGGCGTTATACAGCTTTTGAGCGAAGTAAAGGAAATAACGGTTATAAAAGGAAGTGAAAACATTCGATCTTTACTCATAGAGATGCTCGAAAGCGGGAAAGAAGCAGAATACTTTATCTATGAGCTGGATCCCATGTTTACAAAAAGGGAAAGCGAACTTATTCAGCAGCATCTTCAGAAACACGGGAGTATGCCTGAAGGTGATGATGACCTCGATGACCTGTTTTAATGTTAATTAAAACTCAGGAAAGAATTATGTCAGAATGGCAGCAGAGAAATATTACCGAAGAGCCCCGGCTGAGCGAGCTCGTGGAAATGTATGAGGACCTTGATTTTGATGTTAAAGTCGAAACTTTCAGCCCGGATGACTTTCCCGGTGAATGCAGTGACTGTATGAAAGAAGATCCCGGTAGATACAGGGTAATATACACAAAAAAGAAATCGGAATAATATCAATACTTTTAATGGGGGCACTAATGAAAGCCGCAATTTTTCACGGAGCAAATAAACCTCTGTCATTCGAAGATATGGATAAACCGGCGCCCGGACCGGATGACATAGTGGTCAAAATAGCAGCATGCGGTGTCTGTCATACCGACCTGCATTATCTTGATCACGGAACTCCGACATATAAACAGCCGCCGATGATTCTCGGACATGAACCGTCCGGATATATATCGGATGCAGGAGCAAATGTCAAAATTTTCAGGGAAGGTGATAAGGTTCTGCTCCCGGCTGTACTTACATGCGGAGTATGTGATTTCTGCAGAACGGGACGTGAGAATATCTGCAACGCGATGACTATGCTTGGAAATCACATTGACGGAGCTTATGCCGAATACATTAAAGTGCCGGCAAAGGACATCTGCCATCTGCCTGACGAAATCCCGCTGGAAGAAGGCAGCATTATCGCTGATGCTATCTCAACCCCGTTCCATGCCGTGAAGAACAGGGCTGAGGTAAAACCCGGAGATACGGTCGTCGTATTCGGCTGTGGTGGAATAGGTATAAATTGTGTACAGGTAGCCGCTGCAGTAGGCGGAACTGTAATAGCTGTGGATATTGTAGACAGAAAACTGGAACTCGCACAGGAATTCGGAGCTACAGCTGTTATAAATCCAACAAAAGTCGAGAAACTCGGTAAAGAGATCAAGAAACTGACCGGGGGAGGAGCAGACATTGCAATCGAGGCGATAGGCAGAGCAGATACTATACAGGAAGCTTTCGGTACCCTTAGAAAAGGCGGAAGGCTCGTGGTAGTAGGATTTGCCGGTGAAAATATGTCCGTAAATGCCGGTAAGATAATGTTCTTCGAAATGGAAATAGTAGGTTCTCTGGGCTGCAGACCGGTCGATTATCCGAAGATTATCGAAATGGCAAGACTGGGTAAGATCAAGGTGAAGGAACTCGTTACAAACAGGTATCCGCTGGAAAAGATCAATGATGCATTTGATCTCCTCCGGGCGCATGATGAGAATGTAATCCGTTCTATAGTTATACCGTAATATGGCAAAGAAAGACTATCAAATATACATTGACCAGAGGCTCTGCAAAGGATGTGATATATGTGTAGAACTTTGCGGAAAAAGTGTTTTTACTGTCTCGGATAAGATAAATCAGAAGGGATATTACGTACCAGTACCTGTAAACGCTTCAGACTGTTCAGGCTGCATGATCTGCGAACTGATCTGCCCGGAAATGGCAGTCGTAGTCGTGGAAACGGAAACCATAGGAGAAACGGCATAAACGCCATGGATAGAACCGCATATTTGAAGAAACGATTCTCCGGTGAGAACAAGATGAAGTTCGTCCAGGGCGATGAAGCCGCCGCATACGGGGCAATATTTGCCGGATGCAATTTTTTCGCCGGGTATCCTATCACTCCAGCTTCTGAAGTCGCTGAGCTAATGTCTCTCGAGCTGCCGAAAGTGGATGGTTACTATATCCAGATGGAAGATGAAATAGCAAGTATGGGAGCTGTTATCGGCTCAGTTTGGGCAGGAGGTAAATCCATGACTGCAACATCCGGACCGGGTTTTTCCCTGATGCAGGAAAATATCGGATATGCATGCATGACGGAAACTCCCTGCGTTGTAGTGAATGTCCAAAGATCCGGTCCATCTACCGGACAGGCGACTAAAGGCGCCCAGGGAGATGTAATGCAGGCAAGATGGGGAACTCACGGAGATCATGAAATGATAGCCCTCGCCCCGAACTCCATACAGGAGACTTTCGATACTCTTATAGAGGCATTCAACCTTTCGGAGATATACAGGAATCCGGTCATGGTCATGACCGACGGAGAGATCGGGCATATCCGTGAAAAGCTTGTTTTCCCTGATCCGGAAGAGCTCGAAATAATCCCCAGAAGGTTAGCTGAAGAAAAAATAGATATCTTCGGCGGTGAGAGGATCCCCCCTATGATTGAGTTCGGGATGGGATCGCAAGTGCATGTTACAGGCTCTACACATAAAAGCAACGGAATGAGAGACGTTTCGACTCAATCCGTACATGATGAGCTTGTAAGGAGGATCTACGAAAAGATAGACTCCAACCGTGAAAATATCGTAAGATATAAGACGGAATTCATTGACGATGCTGAATACTTGATAGTATCCTACGGGGCATCTTCACGGCCTGCATACGGCGCATTGGAAAATCTCAGGAAATCAGGATTAAAAATCGGTTTTTTAAGGCTGATAACCCTCTGGCCGTTCGCGGACAGGATAATAAGCGAGACAGGTAAAAATATGAAGAAGATATTTGTTCCGGAAATGAATCTCGGGCAAATATCCAGAGAAATAGAAAGGTTCGTAACCTGTAAAGTCATACCCGTTTCAAAGATCGGCGGGATACCACATACAATAAGTGAGATCGAAACGAAAATAAGATCAAATCTATAGGGAATTATGCAGCATCATCTACTTAAATATCTCCGCACTGAGCTGCTTCCGACTGCATTCTGTACGGGATGCGGCTGCGGAACAGTTCTTAACTTGTTCTGCCACGCTATCGATGAACTCAAACTCGATCCCGATGACATTATCTCGGTAACAGGTATAGGCTGCAGCTCATGGATCCCGTCTCCTTATTTTGCAGGTGATACTCTCCATACAACCCACGGCAGGTCAATCGCCTTTGCTACCGGCGTGAAGGTCATGAAACCCGAAAAGAAAGTTGTTGTAATCGCCGGGGATGGAGATCTATCGGGAATAGGCGGTAACCACCTGATACATGCAGCAAGAAGGAATATCGACATAACCGTCCTGCTGGTGAATAATTATGTCTATGGCATGACCGGAGGTCAGGTCAGTCCGGCTACGCCCTATGAGACTTCAACTACAACTACACCTTATGGAAATCCAGAGCATCCGTTCGAAATCGCAGAGCTGGTTGCCGCTGCAGGAAGTGTTTACTCTGCGCGGTGGACCACATATCATATCTTTCACCTGAAGAAGGCGATCAAGGAGGCGATGAATAAAAAAGGATTTGCCTTTATAGAAATATTCTCCCAGTGTCCGACAAGCTACGGCAGGAGGGTAGGCCTCAGGGAGGGTATTGACATACTCAAAGAATTCAAGAAAAATTCCGTTAATATAAAGAACCTGAAGAAGTTCACCGAAGAGGAGCTCGAAAATAAGATCGTGGTTGGAAAAATGATAGAAAGATCCCGGCCGGAATTTGTCGAAAGCTTACAGGATGTGAATAAAAAAGTTATGGAAGAGACCTAAATGAATATTCGTTTCACAGGATTCGGCGGCCAGGGTATCGTGCTGTCGGGAGTAATATATGGGTGGGCTGCAATCCTCGATGGAAAAAATGCGATCCAAACCCAATCATATGGAAGTGAAGCCCGCGGAGGATCCTGCAAATGTGATGTAATAATTCAGGACAGTTACATCCATGAGCTTGAACCCTCCGAACTGGATGTGCTCGTAGCCTTTTCTCAGCCTGCCTACGATACGTATGTTCCAACGTTAGGCTCAGGAGGAATTCTCCTTGTGGACCAGGACCTTGTAAATATAGAGGAAAGCAGGGAAAAAACTCTCAGTATTCCTGCGACAGATATTGCATATAAAAAGATGAATCGAAAGATCATGGCTAATATAATTATGATGGGATACCTGACCGGTAAAACACGAATCATATCCGCAGAATCCGTGGAGAAGAGTATTTCAAGTTATGTACCGGCTAAAACAATTGACGAGAACCTGACAGCGTTCAGGCTGGGTCTGGAACTGCCCTAACAGAAATTGAGACTTCTATATGGATTTACCTGACTTTAAATACCATAGACCTGATACTGTTGAAAATGCCTGCGGGCTGTTAGATGAACTTGATTATCCCGGACTGCTTGCAGGAGGAACCGACCTGTTAGTTGAAATGAAATTGGGCAAAAGATCTCATAAAGATATAATCTCCCTTTCCGGTATCGATGAGCTTAAATCGATAGAATTGAATGATAATAAGATCCTTATCGGCGCCTGCGCCACACATAATGATATTTTAAATTCCCCACTGGTAAAAGTTAATATACCCGCACTGTGCGATACAGCAAGAAATATAGCAACCGAACAGATTAGAAATACAGCTACAGTCGGTGGAAATCTCTGCACTGCTGCATCTTGCTGTGATATGGCGCCGGTTCTGATGGCGCTGGATGCTGTTATTGAAACAGGATCTGTGAATGGTTTTCGAAGTATTCCGGTAAGAGAGTTTTTCACAGATCACAGGAGGACAGAACTTAAAAGAAATGAGTTGTTGCGCGGGATAATTATCGATATACCGCCAGATAGTACATCTGTCAGCTTCAAGAAGCACGGATTACGGAATGCTGCATCCATAGCAGTCGCTTCTGTTGCCTGTATGATCAGAACGGAGAAAGGAATTATTAAAGATGCAGCGGTGGTTCTCGGGGCAGTGGCCCCGACGCCGAAAATGAGCAATAAAGCGGCTGAATTATTAATTGGAAAGAAAAATGAGGAGGTAAACGAAGTTCTTCTGGACAGTATAGGAGATGCAGCTGCTTCAGAAGCCGCTCCGATAGACGATATACGAGGTACGGCGGTATACAGAAAAGAACTGGTAAAGGTATTGACTATTCGCGCGCTAAGAGAACTGGCAGACAAGAAGGGTGAGAAATGAAGAAGGTAATAAAACTCTTTGTTAACGGTACAGAGTATGAAACAGCGGTCTATCCAGGGACAACTCTTGTCGATCTGCTCCGTGAGGACCTCCGGCTGACAGGCACAAAGAAAGGCTGCGGCCTCGGAGACTGCGGAGCCTGTACTGTTCTTATGAATGGAAAAACTGTAAATTCATGCCTTATACTTGCCCTGGAAGCTGATGGGAAAACAATCGAAACGATCGAGAACCTCGCAACCGGGGAGGAACTTCACCCGGTCCAGAGGGCATATGTCGAAAAGGGTGCAATACAGTGTGGATTCTGCACACCCGGTATGATAATGAGGACAAAGTCCCTCCTTGACGGCAATATAGACTGTTCCGGGAGCGAGATAAAAGAAGCCCTGAGCGGTAATCTCTGCCGATGTACAGGTTACACCAAGATAATCGAGGCTGTCGAGACTGCAAGGGAATATCTCAAAGGTATAGAACCTGAACCGCTTGAATTCCAGCCTCAGAAGTCGGCAATTGACCTTTCTGTTGTCGGGAGACGCCTCCCAAAGAAAGATGCACCTGATAAAGCCGCCGGGAGGGCAATGTATACGGATGATATAAAACTGCCGGGAATGATCTACGGCAGGCTTCTTTTAAGTCCGGTTCCTCACGCAAAGATAAGATCGATCTCGACCGATAAAGCGGAATCCCTGCCCGGAGTAAAGGCTGTTCTGACCGGAAAAGACGTTTCCGATATAAGGTGGGGCACTTCACCTGCAAGATATGACGAGACCGTGCTGGCGAAAGACAAGGTCCGGTTCATTGGTGATGTTGTAGCTGCCGTTGCAGCCGTAGATGAAAAAATATGCAATAAGGCTCTTGAGCTTATCGAGGTAGATTATGATGAACTGCCTTCTGTATTCGATCCGGAAGAAGCGATCAAAGAGGGTGCTCCCAGGCTTTTCGACGAAAAATACGAGAACAATATAAATACTGTTGTCGATCACCACTTCGGTGATATCGACAGTGGCTTTGCAGAAGCCGATCACATACGTGAAGAGAGATTCACAGGTAACAGGACGTATCAGAATCCACTGGAGCCTCACGTGGCAATCGCTGAATGGGACAGAAACGGAAAAGTAACAGTCTATACATCAACCCAGGTGGTGCATTACGTTCACCACCAGCTTTCGAGGATTCTCGATATCCCTCTCGGAAGGATCAGGGTGGTTATGACCAATTGCGGCGGCGGATTCGGTTCAAAGGCGGCTACCAACTATCTTGAAATACTCTCCATATTATTATCAAGGAAGACCGGTTTTCCGGTGAAGATGCGTTATACCAGAGAGGAGATGTATCTTTATGGAAGAGGGAGGCACAAACAGTTTATCGATCTGAAGATCGGGGTGAAAAATGACGGCACTATTACCGCCGTGAAGCAGAAGGCAGTCCTCGAAGGCGGAGCATATTCGAGTTTTGGTATCGTATCCACATATTATGCAGGCTCAATGGTGCCGACTCTCTATAAGTTCGACAATTACAAATATGACGGTATAAGAGTAAATACCAACCTGCCTCCCTGCGGTGCTTTCCGGGGGCACGGGTGCCCGCACCCGCGGTTCGCGTTTGAATCCCTGCTTTCAATGATCGCCGATGACATCGGTATAGACCACATCGATATCAGGCTGAAAAACGCGATGGAACCGGAATACCGCACATGCAATGACCTCGATATCCATTCATGCGAATTTACAGCCTGTCTTGAGAAGGTCAAGGATATTTCCGGCTGGAAGGATAAGAAAGGCAAGATGCCTCAAGGTAAGGGTATCGGTATTGGATGCGGAGGATTCGTCTCCGGCGCCGGGTATCCGATCTACAGGTCGAAATTCCCCCATTCGAATGCCATGATCAAGATCGAAGAAGACGGATCTAAGGCTGTGCTTTTCACTGGAGAAGCTGATATTGGGCAGGGTTCAGATACCGTTCTCGCAATGGCAGCGGCCGAGGCAATGGGCATTACTCTGGACAGGATCGATGTTGTATCGGCCGACAGCGATATAACCCCACTCGGTTTCGGAGCATATTCCAGCAGGGTAACCCTCATGGGCGGAAATGCCTGCAAAATGGCAGGTGATGAGATCAGAAGACAGGTGATTGAAACCGCTTCAGGAATTCTCAACGCTGATCCTGCCAACCTTGCTGCGAAGAATAACAGGATTTATGTGAAGAATGAACCGGACAGATCGATTCCATGGGAGGAGGCGGCATCCGCATTCTTCTCATTTAAAGGCCCACTTGTAGGACGCGGACATTATTCACCTCCGGAAGGGCTTGGCGGTACCTACAAGGGAGCGGCAGTCGGGACATCCCCGGCATACTCATTCTCAGCTGCAGTCTGCGAAGTTGAGGTCGATACCGGTACCGGAAAAATAAAAGTACTGAACTTCTGGGACGCTCACGACTGTGGTACGGCGATTAATCCTATGACTGTCGAGGGGCAAGCGGAGGGAGCGGTCGTAATGGGGATGAGCGAGACTTTGTTTGAGGATGAGGTTTTCGATGAAAATGGCAGAATGATAAATGCCGACCTGCATAACTACATCATTGCAACGTCAGCTGATATTCCCGACATAAGTTCGAATATTGTTGATAGTTATGAGCCGGAAGGGCCTTATGGCGCGAAGGAAGTGGGAGAGGGAGCTACCTTACCGATACTCGGAGCTATAGCGAATGCGATCGAGGATGCCGTCGGCGTAAGGATCCAGGAACTTCCAATTACAGCAGAGAAAGTGTTGAACGCCCTTAAAAAGAAGGGATAACCCGGCTTCGAATCCCGGTTTTTATTGTGGGAAAGACATTCCTGTCCGTCTTAATCACTTCACCTTTTTACAACCACAATCTGCTACTGGCGGGACAGGCACGTTTGCAGGTACCATTATATCTATTTGCTTTTTTTATAGATCACTTATATTATGTCATCTTCTGCCTGCCACTTTTTAATTTCGGGGCGGAAACGGAGATCCAGCTCACATTGAATATACTACGTATTCATAATAATTAGCATTAACCACAATCTTATAGTTTTACTTACATCAAAAAATACTTAAAAACCTTTCCGGATCCCCGCTTTCGCGAGGATGACAGATAGCAAACAATACGATTTCCGTAGGATATCTTTTTAAGATTTAAAATCCAATCCTTAACATCCCCCATAGTCCCCCTTCGAAGGGTGAATTAAAGGGGGATGTTATAATGCGGTAATAATCCACTGCGGAATCCCCATACTTATAAAGGTCTCAATGCTTCTTGATGATTTCGAGGAGCGCGGCCTTTGCTTTCGGATTCTTGCTTCTCCCGAGCGCCATGACAGCTGCCTTCCTGATCTTGGTGTCCTCATGAGTTTTTGCGACTTTTATCAAAACATCAAGTCCCTCCTCCTTGCCTTTATTCTCCAGAAGGTAGATCGCCTGCTCCTTGTATTCGCTCTTTTCTTTACTGAAAATAAGATTCTCGAGGTAGTCTATCGTGAAAAGTATTGGTCCCAGCTCACCGGGTATCTGGAGGGCTCCCATTATCAGTGAATCATCTTTTTTCTCTTTAATTAGCCTCACGAGGATCTCATTATACTTTTTCTTGTCATAATTCATAATAGAATTCAGGGCGGCTCTCTGCAGATCTATATTTACAGACAATAACGCTATACTTTCAAGATCTTCAACCAGCTCATCCGTCATGTTTCCTTCCGAAAGCGCATACAGAGCCGTCAATTTGATTTTTGGATCTTCGTGTTCTGTTATAACATTCGCAATAAGCTTATTTGCTTCCTCTTTATCGAATCTCGCCAGTGTATATATAGCCGCTTCCTGCAGTTCTCTGTCACTACCCTTGAATATTATTTCATTCAGAGCCGGGAAGATCGTCTTAAATGTGCTCCATTGAGGAATACTGTAAAGCGCTGCTTTCTTAAGTTCAGGATCATCATGATTTCTTACCACATCTGAAATCAGCTTTACTGCTTGCGGTGTATAAATTCGGCTCAGACTGTAAATTGCAGTTTTCTGCAGTTCTGTATTACTGTCGTTGAAGAGGATGCTTTCAAGGATCTTTATAGATTCTTCGCTTTGCATGGTTTCCTTTGATAATCCTTCAATAGCAATTTTTTGCAATTCAGAATTCTCATGGCTCTTCAGAATATGAACAAAAATCACATCCCTTTCTTTTTCATCAGCCCTGGTCAGAGAGTATACTGCAGCTTTCTGCAATTCAATATCTTCAGCATTGAAAATTATATTTTCCAGTACCTTCTGCATTTCAGGATCTTTCAGATCCGATTTAGAAAGGCAGTGAACAGCCGATGTTTTTACTGCTGCATCCTCACCGCTTTTAAGAACGTTGAGGAAAACTTCTGTTTTTTCCGGTCTTTTCGAGTTGTTCAGCGCATATATAGCTGTCTTTTTAAGCTCGATATCCTTGCTGTCAAAGATCACATTCTCCATAACACCGATCATCTCAGGATCGCTCATACGGTTACCAGACACCATGTGGACAGCAGCTGTTCTTACGTCCGCATCGTTGTGGTTCTTGACTACATCAACCAGGAGTTCCTGTGATTCCTTTAACTTGATCCGGGGCAGAGCATATACAGCAGCTCTTGTCAGCTCTGCATCTTTTGCATTCCAGATCAGTTCTGTAGCCAATGTCAGGAACTTCTCCGGCCCCTTTTCAGAGATATGATGAATAGCCGTCTTTTTGATCTCTACATCGGGATCGTTCCTGATAATATCGAAAAGCTTATCTGTCGCTTTATCGGAATCGAACCTTGCGATTATGTAGACTAGTTCTCTTCTGATCCTGCTATTGCCAGTATTATCGTACATCCCGATAACCTGCGGCAGTACGTTTTCTTCATCATCAGTTCCGAGAGCATAGAGGGCTGCAAGAGCAAGAGACTCATCACTATCCCTCCTGAGGTTCCGCACCCTGGCTTCATACTCCTTATTACCTGCCTGTATAAGTTCTGAGCCAAGGCTGATCATATTCGACCGGGCGTCATCCACCCAGCTGCTGGTCGGGTATTTCTCTATGAATTCCTCGTACATGTCAAAAGCCTGTTCCGCCGTATAACCGAGTTTCTCTTTCGAATAGCAGATCCAGTAATCCGCGGAAGACAGTCTACGGCTCTTCGGAAAATCCTTCTTGAATTCTTCCAATGCATCGATCGCATCCTGCCATTTTTCATTCAGAATGTTTTTATAGGCCGCCCTATAAGCTTTTGAATCTTCATTCTGAAGATAGCTGATAACGGGATTATTCTGATTTGAAAATGGATCAACAGATAGTTTTCCATCGGTTAAATTCAGAGATACATTATCTGCCATTCTGAGTTTCAAAGGAAATATATGAAGTCTTTTCTGCGCCGTCCACGCATGGTCAGCAAACATACCTGAAGTGAATATCGCGATAATAAATACTGTTATTGCTGTCCTTAGTTTTCTCATTTTATTCTCCCCGGTCAGGAGACAATTCTTTTACCACCTGTCTCCCGGCCTGTTTTTGAATTCCTTTCATCTGTTCGTTTTTTGATCTGTTCAATATTTATTTTAAATAACAACGCGCTGTTTCGTATTGAAAGTTTTAAAAGGTCGATCTCGAATTCATCTGTCATCTCGTCCATTTCAACTATCTTAAGCATTATCATCTGGAGATCGTAAACAAGTTTCAACAGCTCCCGGCTGTCCCGGATCTCGGGTGCCGACTGCAGCATTTCTGCGTCACGTAAAAGCTTCCGGGATAAATCCTTTTGTCCGGGAATATCAAGTGTATAAACATCATCCTCGACAGGATCGAAATTCGATATTGTGGTCAGTATGACCTTTGAGCGTTCGAGGTATGAATCCATTGTCGTATTTACCAGGTATGGATCGGCGCTTCTGGCTTCAGCCAGTACTGTATCAGTTGTGTCCTGGGGCACACTATAAAAGTTCTTTCCTGCAGTCAGGCTCAGGATAATCAGCACAAGGACAAGCGCCGGTGCATAAACAAGGCGCGGCTGAAATGCCATTATTTCTATGAATCTGTCTTTTACCCTGCTGAAATATCCTTCCTGCCTGCCAAGAACATCTATCTTCCGATACAGTATCCGCGAATACTCCTCCCAGTAACTATCTTCCGGGTGGGGCAGTTTTCTCTCATTCATAATATTCAGTGTTGCTGCCATTTTATTGTATTCAGAGGTGCATCTCTCACAATCTTCAAGATGGAGGGAAAACCACTTTTTCTCCTCCCCGGCAAGCTCCCCGTAGAGAGCCTTCGGAAACAATTTCATGCTTTTTATACAGTTATTCATTCTGCCCTCTCAAAATTTGGCTGTTCCACATAGAAAGATAATTCGCTCCTTAGTTTTCTTACTGCCCTGAAAAGCAGGCTTTTAACCGTTCCCTCCGCGATCTTCAGAATATCGGCAATATCTCTCAGTGGAAGATCCTCGTAATGACGGAGAATGAAAACAGCTTTTTCCCTTTCGGTAATATTATTAAGAGCATTCTCTATATGGTCCTTCAGATCCTGCGATTCCATATCAGGTGCGGGAAAGCTTAACATATTTTCTTGTACAGCCTTCTCCTTTTCCATTTCTGTCAATGATGCATTATCCTTATAAGAAAGCATGGAAAAGGAACGTTTCCTTTTGCTGCTGATCCACGTATTTACTGTAACTCTGTATAACCATGTACTCAATTTCGACTCACCTTTTATTTTATCAAATGACCTGTATAGTTTAATGAATACTTCCTGAGACAAATCTTCTGCGCTGTGGTGATCACCCGTCAGTCTCAGTGCCAGATAATATGTTCTGCGTTTGTGCTTTCTGACAAGTTCTCTGAAACCTGTTCCTTCTGTTGTTATCTTATTATTCAGCTGTGATCTCGTTTTCATTCGCTTACCCCGTTCAAACTATAAGACGCTTTGAACGTTCTATCCGTTTACATACGTTTTATAATTTCCACTTTTGAATTGTTGTTTATGGGAAACATATACTCTAATAATGAATAGAGTTTTCTATAATAAATAAAATACGGTTTTTATTAAATTTTTCTCGATTTTTAGGCAAATTTTCACTAATTTCCATGTTTTGTGAGCGGATTCGGCAACATAATCCTAATTCGCATCTTCAGCTAAGCAATCATATTTAAATAATCTGATAAAATTGTCTTGGAGGCATCGTGACGGAGATATCAAAGAAAAACGGTTTTGTCCAGTCATTATTCAATGGGATTATTGATAAAGACCTGTTTAAACCATTCCCATCTTATAACGAAGATGAGAAGGAAGAAATGCATGCAATTCTTGATACGGTAAATAAATTTGCCCAGGATCAGATAGATCCTGAAAAGATCGACAGGGACCACCATATCCCGGATTCTGTCAAGGACGGTATGAGAGAACTGGGTCTTTGGGGATTGATAATACCTGAAGAATATGACGGCTTTGAACAGCCTGAAATGACATATAACAAGACGATGGAAATCCTTACAGGCAGGTGCGGTGCGACGGCCGTAATGTACGGCGGACATCTTTCAATCGGCCTGAAAGCTATACTTCTTTTTGGAACAGATGAACAGAAGAAAAAATTCCTCCCTACTCTGGCTGCTGGGGAAGAGCTAGCCGGATTTGCCCTGACTGAGCCGAACGCAGGAAGTGATGCTGCAGGTGTGAAAACCACCGCAGAATTATCCGAAGATGGAAAATATTACATCTTGAACGGAAGAAAACAGTGGATTACCAATGGCGGTTTTGCAGATGTATTCACTGTGTTTGCAAAGATCAAGGAACCGGACGGAACTGTTGATGCATCGAGGATAACAGCTTTTATAGTCAAAAGGGATATGGAAGGATTCTCATCCGGGAAGGAAGAGGATAAAATGGGAATCTGCGGTTCATCAACTACTCCTCTATTTCTCGACAATGTAAAAGTACCTGCAGAAAACATGCTGGGTGATATTGGCGGTGGTTTCAGGATCGCAATGGAAGTCTTGAATACCGGCAGGCTCGGTCTGGGAGCCGGCTGCATCGGAGCCGCTAAGGCGCTGATACCTCATGCCCTGCAGTTTGCCGCACAGAGAGAGCAATTTAAAAAGAAAATCGGTGAATTTGAGATGGTCAAGGAGAAATTCGCTAATATCATGATTACGACATTCACCGGTGAGAGTATAGCATATTTCACAACCTGCATGAAGGGTTATGGTGAAGTCCCTGTTGGTGTGGAGGCTGCTGTCAGCAAAGCATTTGGCAGTGAGGCCCTCTGGCAAGTAGTCAATGACTGTCTCCAGGTAGCCGGCGGCAACGGATTTATGAAGGAATATCCATACGAGCGCTTTCTGAGGGATGCAAGGATAAACCTGATCTTTGAGGGTACAAACGAGATACTGAGGATGTTCATTGCAATGTCAGGCCTCAGACAACCTTCCGTGCAACTAAAGAAACACCAGAAAGGATTACCCGCTGATCCTTCCGAAAAGAACATCCAGATCAACGAACTGTTTAAGGAGATATCCGTCCCGGATGAGAGTTTTAAAATCGATGGATTCTCCGACATACTGAAGTTTCAGACAGATACAGCATCAAGCCTTTCCAAGAAATTTTATGAAGTGATTACCAAAGCTGTGCTACGTCATGGAAGAGACCTGCGCGATATGCAGTATGTCCAAAAACGGATTGCCGAAATATCTATCGATCTATACGGAATATTTGCCAATATTGCCCGTGTAGAGAACCTTATATCCCGAGATCACCATACGTCGGAAAGCGCTGTCCTGATCTCTGACACATTCGCAAGACAGGCTGAAAAGCGTATTACTATGAATCTCGGTGAAATTGAAAATAACAATGATGAAGATCTTTCGAAGATTGCTGAAATTCTATATGAGGCAGAAAAATATCCATTTGATATTCTGGATTATTGATGACCTTGTAAGAAACTTATATTAAAAGATAAGACCGGTTGTCTCCGGCTGTTATGTGACGCTTTTATCCGAAAGCCCGGTTTTGTATAGATTTTGATGCACTTTGGATTTTATCATGTTATGAACATTCCTGCTGTTGCCGCTGTTATAATAATTTCCCATTCTCAAGGAATTTGATCCTGTGATGATGCATCTGTATTCAATGCTTTATTATGATTATTACCCGAATTTAAAATATCAACTTTAACAGGATTGATTATGCCTAAACCAAGTTATGAGGATTTAAAAAAAAGGCTGAAGAAACTCGAGAAGGAGAATACCGATTTAAAGGTTCTTCTTGACGACAACCCTGAAACTGATCTGAGGATGGCAGAGAAAGACTTGAAGGAGATCTTTAACCTGTCACTGGATATGATCTGTATTGCGGGTATGGACGGTTATTTTAAAAAGGTCAATCCGGCTTTTATAAAAAATCTTGGATTTTCAGAACAGGAACTTCTTTCAAAACCATTTTATGACTTTATTCATCCGGATGATGTTGAGGATACGATCAGGATAGTTAAAGAAAAGCTCCAGAAAGGAGAACCCGCCATCCATTTTATAAACAGGTACAGGCGCAGCGACGGTAAATACATCTGGCTGTCATGGCATACCCGCCCGATTATGGAGCATAAACTGCTCTATGCGATCGCACGTGATATTACAATGTTCAAACAGGCCGAGGAAACGCTAAGAAAAAGCGAAGCAATGTTACAAAGCATATTCAGATCAGCTCCTGTGGGAATCGGGCTTGTTTCAAACCGCGTCCTCCTGTGGATCAATGAAAGAATGACTGAAATGACAGGATACACCGCGGAAGAACTTGTTGGACAGGGTTCCAGGATACTTTATCCGAGTGATGAAGAATTCGAGATAGTAGGGACAAAAAAATACAATCAGATTAAAGAAAAGGGAACAGGAACTGTTGAAACAAAATGGAAGAAAAAGGACGGAACATTAATTGATATTCTGCTTAGTTCGACACCACTTGACCAGAATGATCTGTCATCCGGAGTTACATTTACAGCTCTGGATATCACCGAGAAGAAAAAAACAGAAAGCGCCTTGATCGTAAGTGAAGCAAAGTACAGGGCTTTGTATGATTCAAGCCCTGATGGAATATTGATTGCAGACATAAAAAAGATGAAATTCCTGTATGCGAATCCTGCAATATGCAGTATGCTCGGGTATACAGAAGAGGAGATACTGAAACTTGGAGTAATGGATATACATCCGAAAGGAGCATTAAAGCGCGCAAAAAAAGACTTTCATGACCTGGCTAAAGGTGATAAGATTGTATCAACAGATCTGCTGATACTAAGAAAGGATGGTACCGAATTCTATGCAGACATTAGCGCTCGCAAAGTAACAATTGACGAAATTGAATGCAATATTGGTTTTTTCAGGGATGTTACGGAGAGAAAGCACTCTGAAGAGGCTTTGAAGGATAGTGAATTAAGATACAGGAGTATTGTGCAGTCCTCGCCATTAGGTATGCATATGTATGGACTGGATGATAATAAGGATCTTATTTTCATCGGTTCTAATCCAGCTGCTGATAAGATTCTGGGTGTTGATAACAGCCAATTTCTCTTTAAATCTATTGAAAGAGCTTTTCCTTCGTTAAAAGATACTGAGGTACCGAAGAAGTACAAACAGGTTGCAAAATCAGGTAAACCATGGCAGACCCATCAGATCGAATATGAAGATGACAGGATCGCCGGCGCCTATGAAGTTTATGCCTTTCAGACGATTCCGGGTCATATGGTTGCCATGTTTCTCGATACCACTGAAAGAAAACAGGTAGAAGATGAGCTCGAACAGACAAAAGCTCTCCTTGCAGCGGCAATTGAATCTTCACCTGCAGGGATTTTAATAGCAGATGCCCCGGATGTGAATATACGTATTGCCAATGCTGCTGCGCTTGGAATAAGGGGCAAAATAAAACAACCCCTTATAAATATTCCTGCGAAACTTCATCCGAAGAGATGGCAGGCATACTATCCTGACGGTAATGCATATAAACCTGAAGATCTGCCCCTCTCAAGAGCAGTTCTAAATGGAGAAACAATACAAAACGTCGAAATGATAATAAAACGTCCTGACGGCGAAAAAAGATGGATACTGGGCAATGCAGCCCCTGTTAAAGATCATGATGGGAATATTGTAGCGGGGGTAGTTGTCTTTCCCGATATCACCGAACTGAAAAGATCGGAAGAAGCATTTAAAGTTCAGCAGGCTTATCTTGAAAGGCTTATTGAAAGCGCGCCAGAGGCGATCGTACTTCTTGACAACAATGAAGTGATCATGCAGGTAAATCAAGAGTTTACAAATATGTTCGGGTATACATTCGAGGAGGCTGTTGGAAAGAGTACATATGAGCTAATTGCTACCGGTGAATTAAGCGAAGAGGCTGAAAAATTCTCGAAATTCATCTCTAAAAGACAGGTTTTGAACGTTGAAACAAAGAGGAGGAATAAAGACGGCCATCTCGTTGATGTCTCGATCCTTGCCTCGCCAATCACTCATGAGGGCAAACAGATGGGAATTTATGCCATCTATAGAGATATCAGCGATAGAAAAAAGTCGGAAGATGAAAAGCAGAAACTCGAGGAACAGCTTTTCCAGTCTCAGAAAATGGAATCGATCGGAAGACTTGCCGGTGGTGTAGCGCATGACTTCAACAATATTCTTGCAGGAATCATGGGGTATGCTGAACTTCTTAAACTACAGTTCGACAATCCCGACACACCTGAAGGACAGGCCTCAGAAGTAATACTTGAAAGCGCTGAGAGAGCATCCGATCTTACAGGCCAACTGCTTGGCTTTGCACGAAAGGGAAAATTTCATCCACAGCCCGTCCGGATCAACGATATTATAAAGCAAACCCTCAAGGTTTCGGAAAGAATATTTGAAAAGAAGATCGAGATCAAACTTAATCTCAATAACAGGATTGAGACTGTTGATGCAGATATCAACCAGCTAAACCAGGTTTTTACCAACCTGTTCATAAATGCCAAAGATGCAATGCCTGACGGCGGAGAACTGTCAATTGTCTCAGATAATATAGATCTGGATAAAAATTATACACAACAAATACCTGAACTCAAAACGGGCAGCTATGTAATTGTATCCATCACCGACAACGGAACCGGGATGTCGAAGGAAATATGCGATCATATTTTCGAACCATTTTTCACTACAAAAGGTGAGGGTAAGGGTACCGGACTTGGCCTTGCAACAGTCTATGGAATTATCAAAAACCACAACGGACATATCAGTGTCTACAGTGAGCCGGGCCTGGGAACTTCTTTCCACCTTTATTTTCCTGTTTCCGGTAAAAAAGTAAAAACTGCAAAAAAAGCAAAAAAGCTCGTAAAGGGATCAGGTACGATCCTTGTGGTTGATGATGAACCAAATGTCAGGAACCTTGCAAAATACCTGCTCGGTGATCTTGGATATAATGTGATTTCGGCGAATGATGGTAATGAGGCCGTAGACTTGTATAAAAAAATAGGGGAATCAATTGACCTTGTAATTCTTGATATGATTATGCCGAATCTGGCAGGGAAAGAAACTTTTGCTGCTCTCAGAAAAATCGATCCCGGGATCAAAGTGCTTCTCTCTAGCGGGTACAGTCAGAACGGAGCAGCATCAGATATTCTGACTGATGGAGCACTTGGATTTATCCAGAAACCTTTCAGAGTTGAGTTGATCTCCAAAATGATATCCGAAGCTTTAAAAAAATAATTGATGAAGACCTGCGATCACCTGTCGATTATACCTGAGAATACTGATTGAGCCTGGTCTATATTGCTTCCTATATATGTCAGGATATATTTTTCATTTATCCGGAATATAGCAAGTTCGCTGTTTTTGTCTTTTGCGCTGAAAGTATTATCGTCAATAACTTTAAATTCCGAGAAATTTCCACTTTCCCTTATAATATCCCCGGCATTTTTAAATATTCCCGCCGTATCATCATCCCCGCTGTATTTGAATATAAGAAGCCTGTGATCGCCGTATTTACCCAGAATACACTCTCTGAACCTGAATATATCCGCTGAATCAAATTCGTAATTATTATAAAGCGCCAGGTTTCCATGAAGATATTTAATTCCGCTTGTTTTAAGATCTTCAGAGGGCAACATTTTAAATAGTGCTGGCTTCTCTGCATCTTCTGTGATTCTGTCCGCTATTCCTCTTGCCAGAGCATGCAGCCCATCAATTGTCTCTTTTTCCGAGTCGAATCCAATCAGGGTTACAAGCAGATCGTTCTTCCAGAAATTGAGATAGTATTCTTCCAACATCAATCCACCGCCTATATCCATTTCAGTACCATTCTCTCCTGTCTTGAAAGTATAAATACCATAGGCGCTTGCCGGATCCTCCATCTGGAAGAGTTCCATGTTGATTGACTTCCCTCCAGCGCTTTCAAATTCCTGAAATACTACCTGCTTGAAACCGTATTCATGGTAGATCTCTGCACCGCCGTTTATCAGGAGAAAGAGGTCCTCACCGACATATACCTGGGGTTCATCAACAGGATTCCAACCTGCGACTTCATCTTCTTCCGGAATATACGAGAGTATTCCGTTGCTTTCCTCCTGTGTGTCTGAACAAGAAGACAGCAGGATGGACAACGCCGAAAGCAGGACCGCAATAACCGCGATCCTGCAGGACGAACTTATCTTCATAGAATTCTCTTATGTTTTGTTTTACAGACTAATTTCCCGGATATTGACATTTTCAGGATCAATCTCCCCTAATCCATGTTTATTGGCGAATCCAAGTGAATAAATCTCTTCCGGCTTTAGTCCCCATAGGGTGCAGCAATAAGCATCAATCGCCACTCTGTCGACACCCGCTATAACTTTATTAGGCCTGGCAAGTTCACCCGGTCCGAAAGGTCCCATTGTAGTAATGAATTCGGTAGCATCAACGATATTAAGGGCCGGTTTTACTATGAGGTTGAGATCTGCTACACACTGCTCGAGATGCTTGATAGCATTTATATCCGTATCCCAATTCTGCTTATGAAAAGTCCTGTTGTTTCTCGAAAAATTAAGCCCCATCATATTCTTCAAGGTTCCGGTAAATTTTGTACCTGCATGATCTTTCGTTATAGGGACATTTACAAAAAGGTCATAATTATCCAGTTCCTTCATGATCTGCGCTTCCTTCAGCGCTAATCCGCGAGATATCGGAACAGTCTTGAATAATGACTCATCTCTGCGATCAACTATCTTCAATCCGACACCTTCACGATTGAACATATCGGTATAATCCATACTTTCCCAATTCTGCAGCGGCTGGAGTGTTATAATATCGATTGCATCAGCTTCAGCATCTTTACAGAGTTTAATAACTCCGCGTACTACTTCAGGACTTGTATACGAACCGGGATTATTTCTCTGTGCATTCGGCAGGATCGCCACTTTTGATCCCTTCGGGATAAACCTGGTAACTCCTCCGAGTTCCTCAACCGCCTTTAAGGTACTGCGGTAGTAGTCGCTGCCTTCAACAACAGAAACATCTACTCTACCCTGTGCAACAGCATCTACCGAAGTGTCAAGTACCTTGTCGAGAGCTTTGCCTGCGAGTATTGTAGTGGTTCCGATCGCCGCGCTTTTTTTAATGAATGACCGGCGGGTAATTTCCTTCGACATTTAGTATCTCCTTATTTAATTTGATACACTAAATACTATAATAAATTCCAAAAGTTTCGATCTGGATAATATTTATTATTTAATTATACAAATATTAAAGATAAATGCTTCTATTTTCCTTCCTTACCTGAAATTTCTTCAATATCCAGCCTTAAAATACTGACCTTATTGTATCTATCCTTGTTCTTCAGTATCCTGGCTCTCACATCATCAGGATCATCCTCGAGATGATGAAGCATGATCTCCATACCGTGTATCTTTTCCTCGAGGTCTTCAATATTGTACATTTTCCCGTAGAAAACTGCCGACCTGTATGAATGGTCGCACTTTCCCATCATATATCCTCTGTCCTCTATTACGGTCCCGCTTACCCGGGGATTCTCATTGATATATTCAAGCTTCAGTCCTTCAAGCGCGCTGTGAAAATACAACGCATTCTTCTCTTTGTCATATCCATAATTCAGTGTCACGATATATGGACTGTTGTTTCTGCACATTGAAATAACAGCATATAGACCTTTTTCAATTATTGTATAGATCACGTCCTTATCTTTAATCTCGCATTCCTTCTTGTTCATGTGGTAATCAGTCATAAGATGCACCTGTGCGTATTTGGATTTAAACATGAGGATAAATAGGCTATGAGAATAAAATATGATAATTGACATTAATTCCAACAGAAAACTTCCTATAAACAATAAATACTTGACATTTAATATCCATTATCTTATTCTTTTGTGAATCCAAAATTAATCATTTCTTAATCGAATATTAATCCAGTTTTAACAAAATTTTTATATTTTTAATACGCTAAAGCATTAGTAAATGCTAAAGGAGAAAGTATATGATATTCGTGAAATCTTTAAAGGCTGCATTAAATCTATTCATTTTAATTCTTGTATCAGTATTGCTGATACCAGTTGAGGCAGAAAGCCAATTAGGCGTCAGGACTGAGATGCGCATACCTGAGATCCCCGGATATATTACAATCAAGTGTGATTTTCACATGCACACTGTTTTCTCAGATGGCAGTGTCTGGCCGCAGGTAAGAGTTCAGGAAGCTTGGCTCGAAGGGATCGATGCCATCTCAATTACGGATCACATTGAGTATCTTCCACATGATGACGATATAAAAACAAACCATAACAGGTCATTTGATCTCGCGGTCCCTGCAGCAAAATCATCAAATTTAATGCTTATCAGAGGCACTGAGATAACAAGGGATGAACCGGAGGCCCACCATAATGCACTGTTTATCACAGATGCAAATGCTCTGGAAATCGAAGATTTTGTGGAATGCATAGAAGCAACTGCAAAACAGGGCGCCTTTATAATGTGGAACCACCCTGGATGGAAACAGCCCGGGAACAAGTCCGTCTGGTATGACATTCAGAACGAGATCTGGGAAAAGGGCTGGCTTCACGGTATTGAGGTCGTAAATGGGGGAGTTTATTATCCGAATGCCCATAAATGGTGCCTCGAGAAAAATATGACGATAATGGGTACATCAGACGTACACGGCCCTATAACAATGAGCTACGATTTTGCGAGCGGTGATCACAGACCGGTCACGCTTGTATTCGCTCGTGAAAAAACAGAGGAATCACTAAAAGAAGCGATGTTTGACCGGCGTACGGTGATCTACTGGAAAAATTTCCTGATAGGTGAAGAAAAATTCCTGAGACCAATATTCAACAGTTCCGTCGAGATCAAAACTCCTGAAATGGGCATCACGGGAACTGGTAGAGCATATGTACAGATATACAACGATTCTGATGTTAAATACACTCTGGTATTAAATGGAGAAAACGAATATGTGACCTTACCGCGTTCAATAACACTTTACCCCGGCAAAACTGTAATGGTTTCTCTCCGCGGCAAAAGTGAATCTCTCACAGGTCTGAAAAAGATAATACTCCCTTATGTTGTTGAAAATCTCTATGTTCAACCAAGTGAAGGTATGCCGGTAGAACTTTCAGTCGATGTCAGGTTTCAACCGGCTGAAAGAAGATAGCTTTTTATTTCCTCCAGATATATACCATATGAATCCAGCCCGTGAATCACCATACGGGCTGTTTTTATACTGTCTCTTTAATGAATGTCTCAAAAATCTATTAAAGCTCTAAAGCCTATCCATTCATACTATTATACCTGACTCCTGATTATATAAATACTATAAGATCAATAATAAAACCAGATAGTATGATAGTCGCGAATACTCTCTCCCCTGGCTGCAAGTTCTTCGAGATAATCATATATTGGAACATCAACATAGTTATACGGTGGAACGGGTTTTATATTCTTTTCCCATGGATGGAATTCATATACCCTTGAACCGTTTGGAAGTATCATCACCACCCTGTGGTCCTGCCATGAACGAAGATGGTTCTTTCCCAGCTTAGGCACGTTGAATACAGGTTCGTCTGTCCTGTCCAGCCCCGGCAGAAGACGCGCTTCCTCTTTTCGCTCCTGAAGGATCCTTGCTATGGGCACCATATATCTTCTTGTTTCTTCTTTACCTTTCATATTGAAAGTATAGTATGGATCTACTCCGATCGATCTCAGATCCCTCCTCATTTTTGCTGTTTCGAATCTGCGCGAATTATCAATCGTAAACACTTCCTGGTTATAAACACTCATTCCGGCCCTGCGTATTTTCTGAACCGCATCCATGGATTCCGGTGTTATCTCATAGGGATGCTCAAAATGTGTTACAATCGCCACCTCTCTTTGTCCCGGCTCAACAAATCCGGAGAGTGTTCTGATCAGATCGTCATTCCACCTCATCGGCAGCACAACCGGAGTCCGCGAACCTAACCTGATACGGTAAATATGACTCTTTTTGGAAAGTTCTTTAAAAATGTATTCAATCTGCGAATTCTTCATAATTCCCGGATCACCGCCAGTGATCAGAATATCGCCGATGCTTTTGTGGTCGTCAAACCAATCAAGGGCTTCATCCAGCTTTTTCCTTGAAGGCAGCGCTTTCGGATCGAGCACCTCATCGATCTCCCAGTTTCGCTGACAGTAGACACAAATCTGAGAGCAGGTGTTAAAAGGTTTCAGTATAGCTATTCCCGGATATCTCCTTGTGACGAGATCTATAGGTGAAGTATCGTGCTCTCCCATGAAATCAAATATCATATCCCTTTCTTTTCGGAAATCCACCATCATGTCTACATACTCCGGAGGAGGGATGACCTGTCCCCTGACTGCATGGTCATAACCTATGGAGAGATTTTTATCCATTAGGCTCAGATAATATGGTGTTATTCCGAACGGGATCCTGTTTTTTACTGCTTTTCTGATCGCATTTTTCTGTTCCAGGGTAAGCTCTATCAGATCAAGGAGAGGTTTCGCATCCCTGATAACGTTTTTCAGATGCCACTGATAATCATCCCAATCGGATTCTTCAGCATTGAAGTATTTCAATATTCTGGTTTTATTATCTTTTCTCCAACTGATAACATCTTCATCGAGCCCGGAAGGATATTTCTTAAAATACATCTGAACAGTCCCGCCAATCTCGTCGAGAATTTCAGTTCTTTTTTCTGATGCCTCTCTACCTTCCAGTCTCAGAAAATCAGGAATACCTTTTTTCACTTCCCGGGATTCAAAATAGATATTCGATTTGCCTGCAACCCCCCTGAACAGATTGATAAATTCAATCAGAAATCCGGCTGACACATCGTATTTCAGTTCTTTCTTGCGGCCATTGGCCAGCTTCCACAGACACTCCAGGGCTGAAAACTCTGTACGGTATTCGTTTACTTGACCAATGATACTCTTGAATACCCTTATACATTCGCGGACTGTAGCTTTTTCGAGTATATGAAAATCGTTTTCAATCCTGAATATCTCCCTTTCCGCTTTTTCTAGATAAGTGTATACTCTTTCCCTCGCTGCCTCAAGATCTTTTGCAGATCTGAATATATTATATATATCCGGATTTGCCTCCCACAACCTTTCGAGATAAGCCTCTTGGTCTACCTCGAATCTTGGTTTTATCATCTCTATCGCATCTGTAAAAACATCATCTATGATCTTTGTCGGGCTTATTTTGCGTGAACTTTTCTTTCCTGGTGGTTTATTCTGAGGATTCTTTGCAACCATAATATTCTCCCATTTAATACATTTTGATAATGAGATAAATATAAAATAATATACAAAAATACAACATTATTTTTATTGATGTACGACAGATTTTATTACCTATTATACTAACGATTTTAATATTAATTAATATTATTTTAATAAATATTTGTTATATTTAGGGTTTTACAATTTTAAACATAATCGGAGTACAAAATGAATAGGTTTACATTAAGGAACTTGACAATAATTCTATCCCGGGTGCTGTGCCTGCTTGTTTTAGCCGCAAATCCTGTAATTGCAATAGAAGACATCAAGAAACAATCCGGAGGTGAAGAAGATAATAACGGTTTTCTGATACTGCCTGTTTTGGGTTCTTCCCCTGAGACGGATTTTATGTTCGGAGGAGTTACCCAGTATTATTTTCGTGAGCCCGGGAGCGATCCCGACAGCAGGCCGTCTACATTCTCTGCGGTTTTTATCTATACCACGAAAAAGCAGATCGTCTCGATCCTTTCTCTGGAGTTATACCGAAAGAATGAGGAATTCCAGATATCGGGAGGATTGACGTATACGAAATTTCCGGATAAATTCTGGGGAATAGGTAACAATACCATAGATGACAATGAAGAAGATTATACACCTGAATTGATAGGATTTTCGCTATTCGCCAAAAAACGCTTCCGTCCTGGTCTGTATCTCGGTCTTGAGTATGAATTCTATAAATCGAATATCATTGAAGTAGAGACCGGCGGTATTCTTTCATCCGGATCCATCCCCGGCAGCACCGGCGGGATTGCTTCAACTGTGGGGCTCATGCTCGATTATGACCACAGGGACAACATATTTTCAGCAACAAGCGGACAGTTTTTCAGTTTCAGAGCAAATTTTTTCGATGAATCATTCGGAAGCGATTATAATTTTAAAACAGCGACTGTAGACCTCAGACAGTATTTCAGTATCTTCGACGATCAGGTTTTCGCCGTACAGGCATATATGAGAGCCCTGAGCGGAATTCCACCATTCCAGATGCTGTCACTTCTCGGCGGGGAAAGTTATCTCAGGGGGTACTATATGGGCAGGTACAGGGAGAAGAACATGCTCACTTGCCAGATGGAGTACCGTACCTCGGACTGGAAAAATATAGGTATGGTAGCTTTTGCCGGGCTTGGTAATGTAGGTAATAAGCTCAGTGATATCGAATTCGGAGATCTGAAACACTCTGTGGGATTCGGCTTCAGGTATACAATATCCAGGGCAGAAAGAGTGAAAATCAGGATGGATTTCGGATTCGGCAAGGACTCTTCCGGAATGTATCTAAGCCTGAATGAGGCATTCTAGACTTAGAGGCAGATATTATTTCTTTGTATTATTTACTATTTTTGGTATAATATATTGAGCAATAAAATTTCGGATAATAATGGACACTCCGTGGCTCATAGACTGGATAATCCTGCCTCTTTTGATTATAATATCCAGGATCACCGATATATCTCTCGGAACTTTGAGAATCATATATCTTGCAAAGGGTAAGAGGGTAATTGTTCCAATTCTCGGATTCTTTAAGGTACTAATCTGGTTGGTCGCCATATCTCAGGTCATGCAAAATCTTACGAACGTCTTTTATTATCTTGCTTATGCCACAGGATTTGCCCTGGGTAATTATCTCGGGATTGTTATAGAAGAAAAGCTTGCAATCGGAAAGCTTATTTTCAGGATTGTAACAAGGTATGACTGTGAGAACCTGATTCACAAGCTTAGGGAAAATAAATTTCGCGTAACTGTTATCGATGCAGAGGGTGATTCAGGGCCTGTCAAAATAATATTTACCGTCATCAAGAGAAAAAACAAACAAAAGGTTATTCAGTATATCAAAGATAATAATCCTCATGCATTTTTTACGATTGATGAGGTCAAAGCAGCAGGTGATGTTGATATCGAGCTATCCGGGATCGATCACAAAAACAGATACCACAGACTGCTGTTCAAGAGACGTCGAAAAGGAAAGTGATCATTCACATTTCAGAGAGTCCACTGGATCGTTTTTCGCCGCTTTTACCGCATGAACACCCACAGTGACAGCTGTGATCACCAGGGCCGTTACGGCAGCAAAGAAGAATTTCATTATATCAATATTCGTTCTGTATGCAAAGTTCTGCAGCCAGTTGTTCAATGTAAAATACGCCAGCGGCCAGGCTATGACATTGGCAGCCAGTACCAGCCCGGTAAAATCTCTGGACATCAGTACTATTATCCCGGGAATTGTGGAGCCGAGGACTTTACGAATCCCAATCTCTTTTGTCTTCTGCTCGGCAACGAATGATGTCAGCCCGAGAAGCCCCAGGCATCCGATTACAATCGAGAGAATTGAAAAAACTCCGAAGATACGGCTCATCTTCTCCTCTCCCCTGTAATTCCGATTATATTCCTCATCAAGAAAAGTATATTCAAAAGAGTATCTCTGGTCAAAAGAGCTCCAGACCTCTTCTACGAAGTTTACCGTATTCTCCAGATCGTTCGTATTAATCTTTACAAGCATATAATTGAAATATCCGGGAAGTACTGCAAATATCATCGGCTGGATTGTCTCATGAAGTGATTTAAAGTGGAAATCACCTGCAACCCCCACAACTTCGGATTGGCGCATACCTCTGTCATCATCCCAGCTAATTGTATTTCCTACAGGAGTATCCCAGTTAAAAGAATTAGCTGCCGCTTCATTTAGGATAAAAGCCCTTCCGTGGTTGTCGGAAGGAAACTCTCTGGAATATCCTCTACCATCAACTATTTCAATATCCAGAGTCTTGAAGAAATCATGATCCACACGAAGCTCAGAAACATTTATCGCATCTTCCCAGGAGTTCCAGAAAATTGAATTCTGATTAAAATATGTCCCTGGAACATTGGATACTGCAGATGCGCTTATAACTGCCTGATGCTTTAGCAATTCTGTTTTTATTGCCTCATACTGTCCTCTTAGAGCTGTGTTTTTCATCTGGATGACCATAACCTGGTCTTTATCTAAACCAAGATCCTTGTTTTTCAGGAAGGTAACCTGGTCTTTTATTATCAGTGTCCCGATTATTAGCAGGATCGCCATGGAGAACTGAAAATAGACTAATAGTTTTCTGAGAGAGGTGCTCTTCATCCCAGTATGTATGTCTCCTTTCAATACATTTACAGGGTTAAAAGAGGATACGAAGAATGCCGGATAACTGCCGGAAAGCAGCCCCATAATTATAAGCAGGAAAAACATCCCGGCCAGTACATCTGGTTGAAGTATATCCCTGAATATAAAGTATTTGCCTGTTAATTCATTGAAGAATGATATTGATAGACCAAGTAAGATCACACCGGTTATTATCGACAACATACTGAAAACCATTGATTCGCTCAGAAACTGGAAAACAAGGGATGATTTTTTCGCTCCCACTGTTTTTCTTAGGCCGACTTCTCTTGAGCGGTTCAATGATCTGGCTGTAGCGAGATTCATAAAATTGATGCATGCAATTACAAGGATAAATGCAGCCGATGCTGAAAATGTGTAAACGTAATATATATTTCCGTTCTTCTCGAGCTCCCACTTGATATCCGATCTCAAGTGAATATCTGATATGGATCTAAGCCTGAAGCCAAATGTTCCATCATTTATACCCTGAAAAAAGGCATCGCTTCCGTTATAATGCTTCCTGAGCAGATTGGGAATCTTTGCTTCAATATCCCGATGATCTGCATTTTCAGCCAGCCTGATATAATTATAATGCCCCCAATCCCAGTCGAACCAGTTACCTGTCTCCCTTTGTTTTGCAAGTAAATACGAATAGAGAAAATCAAAATGAAAATGGGACTGTTCCGGAATATTCTCCATGACACCTGCTACTTCAAGGGAGAATGTATCATCAAAAACGAGTACTTTCCCTACCGGATCTTCAAATCCGAAATACTTTTCAGCAATTCTTTCAGTAATTATTATGGACATAGGATCTTTTAGAGCTTCTTTTTTGTCACCTTTGAGCAACCTGAATGAGAAAACATTGAAGAAAGAAGTATCAGCAAGGAATACAGACTGCTCGTCAAATCTATTGTCATTGTACCTTACAGTGAATATCCTCCTTGATAATCCTGAAGTGACAGCCGGATGCAGACTGACTGCGCTCACCACTTCAGGAAGCTCACTTTTCATCAGGTTCGCGAGGTCGTGCGGGGTTCTGGTCTGCGGATTTTGAGATATCCAGTCGATCCTGTATATCCTGTCCCAACCGTCATGAAACTTATCATACCCAAGCTCATCGCTAACCCACAGGTAAATCATCAAACAGCAAGCAACTGCGAGGGACAGACCGAATATATTGATCGCCGAATACGCTTTGTGTCTCGAAATATTCCTAATCGTTGTTTTCAGGTAGTTTCTATACATGGAAATTCTCCAATAAATAAAGTCCGAGAAAATAACGGGAACCAGTTTAAATATCTGCAGCCAGATCCATAAAGCCGCTCTTACATTTCCTTTCTCAGACGCTTTTCTGTTATAAAGCTCCTCGTAGTCCCC
This sequence comes from bacterium, assembly GCA_028278455.1. Lineage (GTDB taxonomy): Bacteria > SM23-31 > SM23-31 > SM23-31 > SM23-31 > JANQEH01. The sequence goes on along the minus strand of JANQEH010000010.1, from coordinate 161 downwards.
TGCTGCGGGATCACCCGTGTAATCCGGCAAGATTAGGTTAAGGATACTTCTTGCGATATAAGGAGGTTTTGGTCTTTTCCTGTCCATGGTTCAGTTAGTAAGAATATCGGGAAGCCCTTCCCACATAGCTTTCTCAACACGCTTCATCTTTTCCAACGCTT
>JANQEH010000004.1 GCA_028278455.1 bacterium | reverse complement strand
ATTTTCCGTAGCCATGTTTATTCATATTGTGATTCTCGATATAAGCTTCATTTAAAGTGAAGTATACAGAATTTGAATATAGATGTCAAGAGAATTTGCATGGTCTATGGAATTTTCTTTATATATCCATGAAAGGGCTGAAACAAATCTGAATTCCTGCTTCCACCCCGGAAACATAGACCAAGCTGAGAATGGTAGATCATTTTAATGCTAAGATTTATAATAGTTCACACAATAGCAGATAATCGGTAAATGGAGCATAATAAATGTTGCCGGAGGTTTCAGCCTGCGCCTGGTTTTAGATACCCATTTTCATTTTATTTAATAATGAATACAAATGTGTATGATAGTTTTGGTGAGACATGCATTCATGACTGTCGATTGTCATAAGGTGGTGCTGTTTATGAGATCATCGATCTCATCCTGATCGCCTTTTATATCTATGTTTTTATCAAGACTGTTTTCTTCGACCGGAATCTGGCCGGCAGAGATTCTCTGGACATTTTCGAGTACAGATCTGATAAGTTCTATCTCCTGAGAAAGTCTATCAACTTCTTGAAACTCCATTGATAATTCCATCGAAATATCTTCGATTTTTTCACCATTTTTCAGGCGGTCCGGGATGGCCATAACTCCATCCAGAGCTTCGGCAGAAAAACTCTCCATAGCTGATTTGAAATTATTGAAGACTTCATTGATCCTTGTCTCGGAGATATAATTCTGGATCTCTCCTGAAATGTTCTCGAAAGCATTATAGGCTTTGCTGTTAGACAGGCAGGATGACAGGTAACCGTTATATATCTGGAGGATCTCAGGGTATTTACTTTTAAGGTTATCTGAGGGAGTCATCAACCAGATCCTGCCGGAAGAAGTTCCACCGCTGAAAACCAGTTCGTATTCATCAAATTCACCTTTATCACCGCGGAAAACGACAGAATTGCCCTGAACAGGATCGTCGGATAATTGAACTTCGATTTTCTTTATCCCGATCTCCTCGAAAGAGGCATTGATGATCTCGAAAGCGTTGTTCCATTCAAACACATTCTGAAGCTGCATCCCTGTATGGGCAAGGTGAGTTATAACCTTTATTTCTTCGCGGGATAACTCTGCAAACTTTCTCTGTTTCTTCTCGAGATCTGCCAGGAAAGACATATTCATACTTGCGTTTCTCAAACGGATCGAGAATGTATTCAGGAGCTCACGTACTATTGGGCTGGAATTTTCCACTTCGTTTTTATAAACGTGAGGGCGGATATAAAGAAGCTTGACATCTGTTTCTGCAATAGCTGTGGCTGAGTAAGGCAGCTGATCGATCAGGCTCATCTCTCCAAATACCGCTCCTTCTTCGAGTGTAGCCAGCTCCACAGTTGTATCTGCCCCTTTTTTCTGGATTTTGACTTTCCCTTCGAGGATCCTGTATGCTCCGGTCCCTTCACCACCCTCATGGATAATAAATTCACCGGATTTGTAAGATTGTTCGACTGGTTGCAGGTCCATATTTCGTGCCTTGTTTTTGGAAGATTATTTACGGATTGAACATTATTCAAATAATTTGGATAAAAAGCAATAAAAAATGCCCCCGTCAAGGGGGCATTTATGTATGTTTACAAATATGTTGTTAATTTAATCGTCGAACTGCCAGTTGACTAACGGCATGAATTTCAGGAATCGTGGATTATCCCTTACATAATTGATCAGCCCGATCTGTATCCCGTGGAGTTCTTCAGTATAATTCAACAGTCCGAGTGTTACACCTTCCTGCCTGCCGCTTATCCAGTTCACCGAGCTGCATGAGAATCCGTGCAGCCTTCCCATCATCTCTCTCGAGCCGACTTTCACGATACCTCCTGCCAATGCCGCACCATCAATCAGCTCACCTGCACCTGCAGCGAATCCGGCAGCAGTGAATCCCGTCAGATTTCCTCCGCATCCTGCCGCGAAACCAGCCATAGTTATACCGGTAAGGTCTCTCCCGCATCCTGCCGCAAAACCAGCAACCGTCACTCCGGTAATATCTTCACCTGCCCCGGCGGCAAAACCTGCTGCGGTAAAACCTTTGAAACTCTGGCCGCATCCTGCCGCAAAACCGGCGATACTTGCTCCTTCAAAACTTCCTCCGCATCCTGCGGCAAATCCGGCCATGGTAAATCCTTCCATATCTCCACCTGCGCCTGCAGCGAATCCAGCAAGTGTTATACCGTTAAGGTTTCCCCCTGCACCGGCTGCAAATCCGGCCATACTGAAACCTTCAAGATCAGCTCCCGCTCCTGCAGCAAAACCTCCAATCGAGATACCTCGAAGAATACCACCGGACCCCACAGCAAAGCCTGCGATATTCAATCCCCACATTTCTTCTTCGGCAGCGGCCGCAAGAAAACCAAGGTTTATTCCCCGGGACCTTACAACACGGTCGATACCTATAATCCTGAAAGAGATTCCCCTAACCTCATAGCCATATATAGCGTACCCGCCTATCGTTAATCCGACAAGTTCATCAGCATCCGGAGCCCAGAATCCCAGGGACATTCCCCTCACTATAGAATCCCGGTTTCTTCCCGGCTGCCAGAAAGTTATATTTACACCGTTTATCTCAGAAATTCCATCATCCGACCAGTTAAATCTGAGTCCATTGTGATATGGAGAGTTGCCGAACCTGACACCCTTATTATTGCCCCCGATGAGAAATCCGTCCTGGGCAGTGGCGATACTTATAGGCAGTATGAAACAGATCAGTAATAAATGAATTACAGTTCTCTTAAACATAAGACGCTCCATTTAATCTAAATTTCATTTCTGTTTTTGTATAAAATAATGTTATATGACATACTGAACAGAGAATATATTGCAAATCGGATGCCAGAAAATTACATTCGATTCCCTGCTCAGGATCATTTTACACAGGATAAAATGTATTATTTTTACACGGTCTGAAGTTCAATTGTGGGAATTTTACATATAGGGAACATTTAGCTTTAATTAAAAGTAGAGTATAGTTATATTCAAATAAAATTTCTCGCAAAAACGCAGAGAAGCAAAGGATAAGAAAAAGGGGAGAAATGAGACCAGGGGATGAAAACTTTATCTCAAGACATAAAATAGATATTTGCATTAAAAATCACAGTCGACTAGGTTCTGGTTTATTGGAGTAAATGTCCGAAGAAATTTGGTTTAATGAATAAAAAAAATTTCAATTTGTAGTAGAATGACAGGTGAAAATTCCAGTTAATTATGAAAACTATAAATTTCAATGTTGATTCAAAGCGAACCTGATAGTTAACGATATGGTAATTATAGAACTTAAAGCTGTATAAAAGATTCTTCCAGTTTATAAAAACAACTTTTGACGTATTTGAAACTAACGGATAGAAAATTAGGTATATTGATCAATTTTAACGAGAACTTCATTAAATATGGGAACACAAGAATTGTAAATAAACTATAATCTTTTGCTTCTCTGCGTTTTTACGAGAGCACTATTAAAAAGAATAATTTGAGATATAAATGAAAACACTAACTTATTTTCTATTGTTATTATTTTTCTTCAACAGCTTGCTTTTCGCCCAGGAATTCAAACCTCACGATGAGCGGATCGGAGCGGACTATTTCGGGTATGTTAATATCGAATTCTCTCCTGACATGCGGTTCATGGTGTGGACAGAGCAGATGCCGATGGGTGAATTGATGGCGAGGAAAACGGGCAAGGAAAAAGATAATACCCAGCTTCCGGCAAGAATCTGGATGTGCGCTATGAATCCTGAAACCGGGGAAATGATGCCGGAGGATGGACGTGGGATAATGATGACCTACAGCAAGCTACAGGGGACAGCGCAGTGGGGAGAGGATTCGCTTGGAGTGTTTGCCGTTGCGCATGATCGGGAAGGAAGGATAATCCTGGCACGGCCGAACAAGGATAACCAGCTTGAACTCGAGGCGCTTCCACTACCTCCGAATCCATACAGGATAAATACCTATCCGAGCCGTATAAAAGACCAGGGGTATGGATTTCTTGTATCGCTGATCGTTGAACCGGACAGGAGAATTAGACTGACTTTCATTGACCTTGAAAACCCTTCATATGAAGAGATAATTAGAGAAGGCAGTGATCCGGATACCCGGAGTAATCCAGGAATTTTTAAGACATTTCCAAGATGGTTCCCAGAACTCCCATTACTGACCTATGGATTTAGAGACAGAATAACCGGGAAAGTACAGGTGAAACAGTTTAATGCATACGAACCGGTTGAATTCCCCAAACGGATAACCTATGATCTGAATGACCATTCTGATGATTTTCCTTTTATATATGACGGTGAGCTGTATCTGATTGGTGGAGCAGGGGGTACGAACGAAGCTGTGATCTATAAGAAACAGGAAAAGCTCGATGTATATAACGAGGTAGACCGCATCCAGGTACATGGTTCACGGCTGCTTCAGCCAGGTTCTTTAAATTCCTTTGAGCCTTTCGAATGGGAAAGTGAAGTCTATTCCGCTTTCCAGGTATCGGAGACTTTCAACAATCCGAATCCACAGCCCGGAAAGGTTAAAGGAGAAATATGGATTGCTAACCTTTTTGGTGATAAGGCTCCTTACAGAATTAGTGACGACTGGAACATGATGCGTGTGGATCCTGAGTTCTATATTGGTAATGAAAGGGTATGGGTGTTTTACTATAGTATCATTCCAAACGGATCAGTTATTGAACTCCACCGCTGCGAAACGGGACTGGTGAGGAAATAATAATTTTCGTTCAGTCGATCCCCGGGGGCATGGCGCTTGAGGCGCCCTTGAAGAACTTGTCGACTTCTGCAGCATCGAGAACATAGGTAACAGGCACGTACTCATTTGTGACGCTTAGCTTGATCTTTAATTCACCATCCAATTCCTTCAGGTCAAGGATGAATTTTTTTTCCACGAAAGCTGTCCTTCTGCCATCGGTGAAGTTTATCCCCCGTTCTGTCTCTTCATATTCTATCTTGTTTTCCATTTATAATTACCTGTTTTCCCTTGAGTCATAGTATTTTACATATTCAGTATAAATAAGGTCTGTATAATAATTGTATTCCCCGGCTTCATCGAGCTCGAGAAACTTCTTGATGAACTGCAGGCGTGTATCCTGGTAATACAATCCCAGTTCATGAGTCCACCTGATAATGACGGATTTATCATCAATTGGAATATTTCTCACGTTAGCGATCCAGCCTTCCCAGTCTCGGTATCTTTTGATCACATATTCTTCGAAGTTCGAAACATAGTAAGCTGAAAGAGTAAGTCCGTGCTGCCTGATAAAATCGCCGATCGATCTCAGGGCATGCTGCTTTGATACATCACCTGTAACCGGGATTATCCTGTTTTTCATCTGCAGGTCACGGATGAATTCGTAATCTTCATTACTGTTGAACGCGCAGCTCATATTTCCCTCGAGGTCTCTCGCCGTGAGAACCTCGGCAAATGTCGGAAATCTCATTCTTGCATTTATCGAATACCTGATATTAAGGTGATACCTGTAAAAAGCATCCATCACTTCCCGGATCTCGCTTTTGTCCCTTTCGTCAAGGGTGAATTTATATTTTGTCTCGAGGATTTCCACTATCCTGCCGATAGTATTATCCCTCAATACAGGATCGGAAGGCCGCTCAAAGAAATAATATACGAGTTCATCTATCTTAATATCTTTACCGGGTCTTGCATCAGGATCGATAGGTTTAGAGAATAGGAGTGAAAAGAAGTCAATTCTGTTATCCGCCAGTTCAAATAGAATCTTGAATGAAAGATGCTGCATACGGTTTAGATGACGAATGTCACAGAAAAAAGCCATTTGCGGTTTGATCTTCGCTATATAGGAAAAATTCTGGGCTGCGGCGACACCTATATATACACCTCCGCTGATATTATGCTGCTTAATAGGCTGGAGTACCTCAAGGTAGCAGATCTCATTCGTCACCCAATTATCACTCGGGAAATATCCCCCGGGCTCGGACATCTCAACTACCATCCGCGAGAACTCCTCCGGTGTAATATCCGGTGTAGTCTGTGCATAAAGCGGTTGTACCGCCAGAAGGATCAGAGAGAGTGTAAAAATACGGACAAATAAATTCCGGGTATAAGCGAAGTTTTCAGGTAGTTTCATATAGGACCACAATATTAATGAAAAGTCATTTCTATAATTTACAAATACATAATGGCATACATTCAAATACTGCCATATTATCTATAACGGCGGAAAGGCATAAAGGGTTCGCAAAATTATAAAAATACTGGATTTTGAAGAATAATTTATTATTATTTGTGATAGGGATCGAGGATTATTAAGGTACACTAAGTCTGGAGGTTAAAATGCTGAAGGGTTATTCTTCATTTATTCCGATTTTTCTCATCTTATTTAATATTTCGTATATTCGCTGTATAGGTTCTCCATTTGAGCATGAAGAAGTCAATTACAACTGGAGTGAAATAGTTATAGAGGATTTTGGAATTATACAGGAAATGGTAATTAATTCTAACAATGAGCTCCTGCTTGCAACAAAATATAACGGAATCTTAAAACGAGACCTGGAGAATAACTGGGAAGAAATAAGCTCCGTTTATAGAAGTTTAAATACAATAGCTATAGATAATGATGACAGGATCTATGCAGGTTATTCTTACGGATATGGGCTTTATGTAAGTGATAAGGACTATTTAGAATGGAATCCTTTGAAGATCAATGGAGACGAATGCCCGATCGAAATGCTAGCTATAAGCAAGTGCGGGAATGTAGCTGGTTACGGTAGTTCAAATTTCTATTTGTTTTATGAGGACAAAGAATATGAGAGAATACCTGCTAATGTATTCTATAACGGTTTTACCGGGATGTGTGTTACCGATGATTGGAAGATCTATCTTTCGGATTATGCATTGTACGGTGACCAGGTTGCGGTTGGATTGTATGGAGGCGGAGTAAACCTTGTAAAGGATGGTAAACCTCAGAAAACAGGACTCAGACATATTTCTGTCGAAGACGTTGTTTCAGATTCAAAAGGTTACATTTATGCAGGTACACGCTCGACTATAGTGAAAAGATACACGATCTTTGATGGCTGCGGCATCCAGAAATCCTGCGATAACGGTAAAACATGGTTCTGCTGCGGTTTAGATGGATATGATATTTATTCTCTTTCGATTTGTGATAATGATATATTATATGCCGGAACAAAATCCGGTGAGATTTTCTTTTCTATAGATTCTGGAAATAGCTGGATCAGTGCAGGTATTCCTCTCGAGGCAGCTGTAAGCAAAATTATCCCGGATCACAATTCTGGTATTTATGTTTACGCAGATTACAGATTGTTCTATGGAAAAAGATAAAAGGCTGCCGAAATTAAGCAGGCAGCCTTGAATAGTTCTCTATTAAACCATTTGCTCACTTGATCAGATAATATTTCTCCATTCTCCCGTCGATGAACTTGCAGCCATCAATAGTAAAAACGCCGCCTTCCTCGAGCCCGATGCTGACTTCAAATCCTCCCCATTCGGGAATGCTGAAGCGGTTATTCAGCTCGATTGCGTAACAAGTATTGTAATGGAGCGGAAAATCGCCGTTCACAGGAACTCCATCCTGCTTGTCCCACATTCCGAGTGTTGTGCCTGCGGCATGTCCATGAAAACCCAGCGGATGAGTATATATACTTGGTTTAAGGCCTTCTGATTTGGCTTTACGCAGTGAGGTCAACAATATTTCATTTCCTGTTCTGCCCTCTCTGAATTCTGACATGAAGATGTCCTGCAGCCGGTTGCCTTTCCTCAGGGCTTCTTTTATTCCTTCCGGAGCATCATCTTCGCCGATCTTGCA
>JANQEH010000316.1 GCA_028278455.1 bacterium | reverse complement strand
CCTCGATAATACCGATCAGGTTTTCTCCGACACCATCGGAGAAATGTTTTGCGCTGTTCTTAATTGTAAAGATCTTCCCCGTAGCGAATGACCGGGGTTTGAGTTCCTGTTGTATCTCTCTTACGGTCTGTCGGGGATCCCGGCCTGTGCCCATGAAAACATCCTGCATAACGGCATTTCCAACATGGCTGTAGACGAAATTGTCTGCATAGCTGTTGTTCGGATTCCCGATGGGGCCGTAATTATAAAGCATTCCTGCAGCGCCGTGGCGGACAGCATTCTCGAGTTTATACTGATGGAAAGAATAAGGCCGCCATTTGAGGAATGTTTCCTTACCGGCCCGGGGAGATACGGGAGCTTCCCGTTCGAGAAGAACGATCTTACCCCTGACGTCGAGGCCGTCATACTCGTCAAAACCGAGTTCATGAGCGGTGATGCCGTAACCGACATATATTACTTCAGCCTTTATTTCGCCGTCTGCAGTCGTACCGCCGGGAATGAATTCATCGAAATAACGGTAATCCTTTGTGTATTTTTCAGATCCATTATCAATGTGCATCGAGACTGCGCAATCCGGGAAAACCAGTGTGTAAGGATGGGGAAATTTCTGGTACCAGGTATTGTTGTCACCCCCGGGTTTCACACCGATCTTTTTAAGCACTTCAACCATCCAGTCGAGACACTTCTGGTTTTCCTCGGATCCGGTCAGTCTACCGCCGTATTTATCATCTGCTAGCTCTTTGATATAATCCATTATCCTTGCGCTGGAAATCTTATGCATTTCCTCCAGAAGCAATGTCTCATCAGTCTGAGCAAAGGCTGTAAAAAAAGAAACGAATATCAGACATAAAGCAGTCAATATTATTAATCGGGTTTTCATTTTATAAATCCTTTCAGTAAGTCGACGGATTGCTTTTGCTTGAAATTAAGGATTCCAGAGCAAATTTACAAACGAAAACCTGATTTAGGTATATTTCCTATATGTTAGCTATAGAGCTCTAAATAACCGTCAATTCTGGTTCCGGGAAGCTCGATATCAAGCATGTCAATCTTGACGATAACACTGTTAAATGTTCCGTCTTTGTCCTGTTGAAATGTATAAGTCATATTACCGTGATGGGGATCTTCGACAATAAATTCAGATTTCTTTTTGTCTACCGGTGTCATTTCAAGATGATACCCTTCGCCGGTATCTACCATTAGAATTTCGTTATCAATATAGAATTTTATATCCTGGTTTGGATGGCCGAGTTTCGATAGATCCAGTTCAAATGTTCCGGTTAAAAGGGAAAAGGCCGGTCTTAGACTTTCATCAGCCTCTGTCTGGGCAAAAGAATTTGAGCTTATCCCTAAGAAAATTAATACTGCCAGTACAATTGATGCAGCATGGAGTTTTATTGAATTTTTCATTCGATTTTCCTTTTCTATTTATGTTTGCCAAGTTTATGGTGGAGTTTTTGAAGAATGGAATGGTTTTCTAAAATGCCTCCGGTTTCTACGTAGTGGTTGAGCGCTTTAGAGAGTTCTTGCGATTTATCGAGATCTCCCAGATTTTCAATTTCGCTGTTACCTTTAATAGTCAGAGCAGTAAGCGTGTAAGTCCATTCCGATACGGTAATACCTCCGGTTTCTTTTAAGGTAATCTTCAAATGAGCTATGACATCTTCCTGGAAACGTACAAGCTCAAAGTGTTCGGATGGTTCATATTTTGTTATTACCCATAGCCCTTCCTCGAATGCTTCTGAACCTTCGGTAGCGAAAATACACAGTTTTTCTGCATACCCGGATTCTGAAAAGATGAGACTGCAGTCCCATCCGGGGAGCCAGTCGGCTTCTCTGGAAGGACAGAAAAGAGGAAAAAGTTTTTCAGGTGAAGTGTTGACCTTTACAGTAAAGGTCTGTGCTTTTCTCAGGAATGGGTGCGGGTTTTCCCGATTTTTCTGTATAATTGTGTCCGATCTCGATGTGTTCATTTCAAATTCCTTTCACTATTTATATGGTTAATAATCTGATGAGTCCTGATAGCAGTATATAGATACTAAACACAGATTATAAAAAAATTTCATTCATACTTTTTCTGAAGAGATTCCAGCATTTCCTCAAAACGCCTGAGGAAATCAAAAATGATATGTTTGTCACTTTCAGAAAAGTTTTTCAATATATTGTCATGACCGCTGCTCCTCATCTTCTGCAATACCCTGAACTCTTTTAAAGCTTCTTTTCCCTTATCTGTAAGAATTAATGTCAGTTCGTTTTTATTGAATGGATCTTTGATCTTGCTGATAATGCCCTTTTTCTCGAGTCTGGTCAGTGTTTGAGATACAGCGCCTTTAGTAACCCCGAGTTTTTCTGCTATCCTGGTTGCGTTTTTTGCATTTTCCTTATACTCATCAATAAACAGAATTATATGGATCTCGGAAGGGTAGAGTAAAATCTCACCGTACTGGAAAATCTTCTTCTTTTCAAGGAAAAGGACCTTGTCAATGATCCTCTCGATCTTTTTGCTTATCTTGATATCCAATAGAAATACCTTTAGTGTATAGATACTAAATACATGTTAATATAACAAAAAAATCCTGATAATGTCAAGAGAAAAATCTTTACCTTATTGTAATGTCCTTATTACGAATAATAATATGTTTGTATTTCATAATGGTAATTACTAAATTTTTATAGAAATATATTACTTCAAATTAACCGGGAGGGGCTATGAGCGATTCAAGCCTCAAAAAAAAACTGGGAGAAGAGGTCACTGAATTTTTCCTAATAAAGGATATTGAAGAGAAAAAGAAAAAAACCGACAACAGCCCTTTTCTTGTTCTCGAACTTGGATACGCAGAGGGAAGGATCTGGAGCTATATCTGGGACAACACAAACGAATTTCTCGATGAGTACAAAACCGGGGATATAGTAAAGGTAAGGGGATTTGTTGAAAAATTCAAAGACCAATATCAGTTAAAGCTGACCAGGATCAGAAAAGCTGTTTCATCGGATGATATATCTGTCGAGGACCTGCTGCCGAATTATCCCGGTGACCTTAAAGACCTGGAATCCAGGCTGAATGGCCTGATAGACAGGATTGAGGACAAACATTTCAGGGATCTTTGCTCTTATCTTCTGCAAAAAGGAGAAAACGGGCTCCTCTTCAAAAAAGCGCCGGGAGGAAAGTTATGGCATCACGGGTATATTGGCGGCCTTCTGGAGCACACTGTCGGCGTTGCAGAGCTTGTTGAAAAGGTAGGCTCTAATTATTCGGGAATAAACCTCGATCTGCTAAGAGCCGGAGCGCTGCTGCATGATATAGGCAAGGCTGATGCTTATACTGTGTCTCCGTATATCGACTATACTGACGACGGAAGGCTGATCGGTCATATAGTCCAGGGATATTCGATCGTCGAAAGGGAAATCAAAGGACAGAAAGATTTTCCCCTGGAACATGCCAGACAACTATTACATCTGATTCTCAGCCACCAGGGAGAGCATGAGAAACAGTCTCCTGTCGTTCCAATGACAAGAGAAGCTTTGATCCTGCATTATGCGGATGAAATTGATTCCGGTGTCAATGCTATCAACAGAATCATAGAGGAACAGAAAACGCCGGAAACGAACTGGAGCAGCTATGTAAACCTAATTGACAGGTTTATCTATTTCAGGAACATCTGACGATCTATTTAAGTTGAATTAGTTGAGAATATTTAATAAATTAAAAATATAAAAACCATACAATTACTCTCAAAATTCTAAAATATGATGATAAGAAAATTCTTTTTCGTTTTTTTAATACCTCTCGTAGTCTATTGCGGTCTATTACAGGATCCATATACGGTTGAGGAAGCGGCAGGTGTCAGGATAATCCATAATCACCGACCTATCATGGGTGAGAATGATATATCACTGAGTTTCATCAGAAAGATCGGAAATCAATCGGACGATGAGAATTACATCTTTGATGAACCTGTGGATGCAGTAGTAGACAGTAAAAATAATATTTACATTCTTGATAAAGGGAAACACAGGATCCAGAAATATGATCCGCTGGGTAATTTCATATTGTCTATCGGAAAAGAGGGAACAGGAGAAGGTGAGTTTGTAAAACCAGATATGCTCGAGATCACAGGTTCTGACGAGATTGTTGTATGCAAATATCTGAAAAATATTCAGAGGTTTTCGGATTCAGGTGAATTATTAGGCACAATTGATGTTCCTGCAAATGAACGCGAATTCAAGATCCTCGATACCGGTGGTATTATCATGAGGAACATGATCAGTGGAAGTGATATTTCACTATTCAACAGGTTGAGTCCTGAATATAAAATTACCGGGGAATTCGGGGAAGCTGTGATAGACAAAGATGCGAGGAAGACTGTAAATCAGAATCTTTTATACTTTGAAACAGATTCAAAAGATAATCTTTTTGTGATTTTCCGTCATCAAAACAGGCTTGATAAGTATACCCCTGGAGGCGATTTACTTGTCCAATCAGACCGCAAACTCGAATATGAAATCGAGTATACATACTCAGAAGACAATAAAGACTTCGAAGGTGTTCCATTTGCCTATGCTCAGCATTATTTTACTATAGTCTCCACCGGGATCGGAATTGATAACCAGGACAGGGTATGGATAACCACCTACCGTGACCACAATGCAAGGAGACCTTGGGAGAAATTCAAATTTGAAATCTTCAGCAATGAA
>JANQEH010000297.1 GCA_028278455.1 bacterium | reverse complement strand
GGCCGCCTTTTTTAATTTTAGAATTGAGTTTATTATTCCGAATAAATTTTCTGGGCGGCTGCGACTGCTCCGGATTTTGAGATATTCTGTTCCAGCGAGGATAAAAAATAAATAACATTCCTTTCATTTGAAGAATTCCCCATCAGTCCGATACGCCAGATCTTGCCGGCGAGCGGACCAAGCCCTGCGCCTATTTCGATCCCGTATTTGTTTAAAAGCGCGCCTCTGACAGCTTTATCGTCAACTCCGTCGGGTATCTTAACTGCATTCAATTGGGGCAGGCGATAAGCTTCTTCTACCTGCGGTTCGATTCCAAGTTCAGCCAGTCCTGCAAGCAGAGCTTTACTGTGCAGTTTATGTCTGGCGAATAGGCTCTCCATTCCTTCTTCATAGAGTATCAACAGGGCTTCCCGTATAGCATAATTCATATTTATCGGAGCAGTATGGTGATAGGCCCTGTCATCTTCCGTCCAGTATTTTCTAATCATTGTAAGATCCAGATACCAGCTTTCGACATCACTTGTCCTTGCATCCATCTTTGCCAGCGCTTTTTTAGAGAAAGTAACCGGTGATAAACCAGGAGGACAGCTTAAACATTTTTGAGTTCCTGAATAGCAGGCATCGATATTCCATTCGTCTACTTTAACAGGAATTCCACCAAGTGAAGTTACAGCGTCTACAAGAAAGATCACATCGTGTTTTTTACACAACTGTCCAATTTCCTCGAGCGGCTGATTTGCTCCTGTTGATGTCTCTGCATGGACCACGGCGACACCTGCAATATCATCCTCGGTTTCGAGCAGAGCTCCTATAGCATCGGGATCAATGATCTCTCCCCAGGGTTTATCGAAGGTAATGGGAGTAAGGCCATATTTTTTAGCTACCTGTGTCATTCTCATTCCGAAAACTCCATTCACTCCGATCAGAATTCTCTCTCCACGCTCAAATACATTTGCGAAACAGGTTTCCATCCCGGCGCTGCCAGTTGCGGAGATCGGTATTGTAAGCTCATTTTCTGTCTGAAATACCCATCTTAACAGTTCTTTTACTTCATCCATTATCTTCAGGAATTCCGGATCCAGATGACCGATAGTAGTCGCTGATAATGCCTTCAGTACTCTCGGGTGCACATCACTTGGACCGGGTCCCATAAGAATCCTTGCAGTAGGATCAAGAGTTTCATAAGATTTCATAATCGCACCTTTTTAATTCATTGGTTACTGTTAATTTCTATAACTTTTTCAATCATTTCAAGTGTCTTTTCGGCTGCATTATCCCAGTCGAATTTTTCGGCCCATTTGAGGGCTTCATTTCTCATCTCCATCCTCAGAGTTTTATCGTTTAACAGCCTGATAATGCATGATGCGCATTCTTCAATATCACCATATTTATACAAGACTCCTGTTTTTCCCTTCAATACCGAGTCTCTCAGCCCGGGCACATCAGCAGCAACAACCGGTGTTCCACAGGCGTTCGATTCTATTACAGTAAGTCCCCAGCCTTCCTTCACTGATGGATTAACAACGATATGACACTTACGCAGGATATCAACCTTCATCGATTCATCCAGGAAACCTGTGAACTCTACAAAGTCACTAAGGTCAATTCGATTTGCCAGTTCTTTAAGCTCTGACAGGTTATCCCCGTCTCCGACTATTATAAGTCTGGCATTCTTAATTTTTTCCCTGACTATCTTGAATGCTTTGATCAGGTGGTCGACACTTTTATATTTTTTAATCCTTCCAAGATAGCCAACAAGGGGAATGTCACCTTCCGGTACTTCATCTATGTTAAACAGATCGTGATCGACACAATTCTCTATAATTGTTATTTTATCATCTTTGATCCCATAATCGATGAGTTCCTGACGAGTGCTTTCGGAAACAGAAATGAGCGGAGTATTTTTATATACCGGTCTTATAAGTTTCTCATAATAAAAAACATATGCGGCGACAGGTAAAAAAGCCTCGCTGAAAATGGATTTTTTGAATAGGTGGTGCACAACGGCAATAATCGGGGTATCCTTTATAAACAGGGGAGTCAATAAGGGGACCTTGTTGATTGAATCGATAACAATATCAACCTTGTTTTCTTTTAAGTATCTCCTGACTACAGATGGCGCTGCAAAATTAAACCAGCTTCTACCGGCAAAGCGGAAGATCTTCATACCGTCAATTTCTTCGTACCGGTCGAGTTCAGGATAATGACTGCAGATCAGGGATACCTCGTGTCCAAGAGATATAATGCGTTTAAATATTTCCTGGTGATATACTTCGGCACCTCCCCCGAGCGGGTGCTTTATATCCTGCCAGTTAAGGAAAAGAATGCGGTAACTCACATTTACCTCGTGAGGGCTATCCAGACTGTTTGATGTCCTATAGGGCTGCTATTCCTGGTTTTTTACAGTTTCCGAGGGAACACCCTGTTCAGTTTGAGGCTTTTTCTTGTTATTGTAGAGAATTGCTAATGGTATAATTACCAGGTATCCTATAACCAGGACAACCGGTGCAAGAGTCAGGGACCAGAAACTGTCTACAGGTCCGATGTTCATAAAAAAATAACCTATGATTATTGTTGCTATACCTATACCGAATAACCTGTAATTTGTATTGTCAAAAGGAAGGAAATGTGTCTTTTTCTTGACCTGTTTTGGTTTCTGTGCTTGTTTTTTCTGCTTAGCCATTTATTCTCCGGGTAGTATTTTCGGATTTATATTTTATAGACCATCGGCTGATTTTGATGATCTATTGGTTATACAATGTAAAAAAACGATAGTTCAAAATCAAATTAAAACAGGTGTTGTTATATTCTTACCTATTCTTAGATGCAATTATTTCCAATGTTGGAGATAGCTGTCTGTTAATGATCCTTGCCAGGATTGCAATAGGAAGCCCTAGAGCATCGACCACCTTAGTGAAACTTTTGCCCATTATACCGTGTTCCCTGGAATCTCCGGCAAATCCTCTCAAAAAACTGTTTATTTCGAGAGTCATACTGTCCCAGACCGGGATTCCGGTTTGGACCTTGACTAATCCTGCATTTCCAAGCATTGCTTTCGCTGAACCGGCGGAAAAGAACCTGATATGTGTCGGATCCTCGAGATTCCACCAGTTCTCTTTGAAAATACTCAAACCTTTTGACTGGCTGTTAGGAGTCAGAAAATAGGCGAAACCGTCATCTTTCAGAAGCCGGAAGCATTTCTCGAATACGATAGCAGGATTAACGACATGCTCGATCACATGAATGCCATAAATCAGGTCGAATTCACTTTCGGGTAAATCGGCATCTTCGAATGTGTTGTAGACCAGGTAACCTTGTTCCTGGAGATTTTCAGTTACGTTAATCTCGAGCATTTCCGCATCGACGCCAAAAACCTGGTTTCCTGTTTTCAGGAATTTTGTCAGCAGTTTTCCGGCCCCGAATCCTATCTCCAGTATTTTCAGAGAGCCTTTTCCTTTGATCAGTCCGTTTATCCTGTTGTATGTCAGATTAGTTCTTATATCATCGAAGAAACCGCTTCCTCCCCATGCGTGTTCCCTTGCACCGGCATTACATCTTTCCATATCTCTTTTTATATGGCCGCATACGGGGCATAATGACAGGGTACAGCAGGAAGTAAGGTTCCAATCCTCCATTTGTGTTCCACAGGCTTCACATGTTTCTGCAATTGGATCAGTCATATCTTTTTATTAATTGTGTTAATTTATCTGAAACGCAGATTAAAACTGCGAAATATGGAAATTCTAATGCCCGTTTACTATCAGTTTTATTTTGAACTTAAAAAAAATCGCAGGCCAAAGCCTGCGCCTACCATAATTAATATCTTTGATTAAAATTCAGTCACACTTTATTTTTTTTTGTCCTTCTTCAGCAGCTTCATCAGGTCTTTGGTTGACATGGTCGGGGCGGTTGAATCAACTCCAACGTGCTTCAAAGCCTGCTGGTATCCAGAATATATCCCTGCATTTTTCGGTTTTTCTGAGTTCCCGCTTCCATCACCCGCCTTGTTCATCATGTTCTCAACAGCATTCTGGTCTTTCATTATCGAAATACCTTTTGTCGCATCACCCACAAGCTTACCAATGTCATTACCAAGAAGCCCCTTCATCATATCCGGCATTACCATATTCTCTCCAAGTCCCTTTGACAGAAGCTGGTCCATCGGGAGTTTATCTGCCGGATTGCCCATCACCTTTTCGAGAACAGGTATTGCATATTTTTCTGCTATCGGGATAAATATCGACCTGTTTTTATCAGTGAATACCTGGTCCATTACCGGGACCGGTTTCAGCATAAATAGAAACTGTCCGACTATCAGCATGCCTAAACAGAAACCGAATACAGCCCCGCCAAGAGAATCTATCAGACCTGACTCTATCTCTTTACGGAACATCTTCTTAATATTCTTTATAAAAAATTTCACGATCAGGAAAACTATCATGAAAACCGCTGCATAGCTGGCGAAATATCCCAAAACAGGGTGAAATCCGAATCTGGTCTCAAAAAATCTTGTCCCATTATCAAGCTGGCTGGTGGCAGCAAGGAACGCGATTCCGTATGCAAGCAGTGATATCACTTCTTTAGTAAAACCTCGCCAGATACCCTTTATTACGAGGGCAACCAGCAGAAAAAGTATGATCTTGTCTATTGTCTGGGCCATAATATCAATTCCGGTAAAATCCCGTACTAATATATGTACGGCTCATTTTTAAATCAAGGTTAATATTTCCATAATTTATTAAACAAAATAAAAAAGCCGCAGTTTCATAAAACTGCAGCTTATTTATCTGCGGAGAGGGAGGGATTCGAACCCTCGGTGAGAGTTTTGCCCCCACACTCGCTTAGCAGGCGAGCGCCTTCAGCCAGCTCGGCCACCTCTCCTTAACAGTAAACGAAACATAAAAATTACGGATTTATAAAATAAATGTCAAGATTTGTTTAAATCAAAATACCCTTTTAAAGCGGTGATAGAAGCTTTCTTAATCCGCACTCGATATTCGGGACAAGAGGAGCATAGACTGCAACTGCGAGAACTTCTTTCTCCAGTATATTAACATCATATGGATCACGCAGCATAAGTAGCATCAGTTCCCTGTTGGCTTTATATATTGCTGTAATCATTTCTTTCTGACGGCTGTCGAGATGAGCGTTATAACTGCAGATTATAACAGCTCCGGAGTTACTGCACCTGCTAATGATGTCTGCTATCTCTGCGTCTTCCGGTGGGAGTGTATACCCGGATGTTTCTATTTCTTTTATAAATTTCATTGAATTTTCGAGGATCGCTCTCTCTGCATTCTCTATAACAGGCTTAAGCTCTTCAACTTTTGTATATTCTTTCAATTTCGGAATCACAACAAGGACTTTACTATCATTTAAAGTTTTTTTCTTTTCGCGGTTCAATATCCTTATCGATTTCTCTAAAATATCGTCAGCAGATTCCTTGTGCCCGGATACAATCTCATCAATATCATCTTTTAAAAAAAAGTCCCTGCTTTTATTGAATTTATTCTTTAATTCAAAAATCCGGATAACACTCTCATCAATACTCGATTCACTGATATCTCCGGTTTTCACAGCATTAAGAACAATTTCAAGTGCCTTTTTCTGCTTTTCGAAGTCATGACATATGCATAAAATGTCAGCCCCGGCACGAACCGCAGATAAAATGATCTCCCTGAAGCTCATGCTTTTCTCTACAGCTCCCATCTCCAGATCGTCTGTTATCAGTACACCTTTAAATCCCATTTTTTCTCGCAGATAGTCTGTCATTATCTCTCTGCAGAATGTTGCCGGTGTATTTTCGTTATCTTTCAAAAAAGCTGGGAATGCCGCATGTGATGTCATTATGCAGTCAATACCGTTCAAGATCGCTGATCTGAACGGCATAAGGTCAATATCCTCTAGTTCAGCTAAAGTAGAGTTAATCACGGGCATGTCAATGTGAGTATCCAGTTCCGCTGCACCGATACCTGGAAAATGTTTACCTGTTGCAAAAATGAATTCTGCCTGTAATCCCTTGATCATCTCTGTGCTGTAATCTACAACATCATCAGGTGTTTCACCGAAAGATCTGACACCCATTCCAGGATTGGTTTTCCTGTTAACATCAAGTACTGGGGCTAGATTCAGATTTATCCCAAGCGCCCTTAGCTCCCTCCCGATAATTCTCCCGTATTCAAAGGCTAATCCCGGATCACCTGAAGAGGAAACTGCCATATTACCAGGCATGATAGTAGCCCCATCTGTTATCCTCGTTACTACACCCCCTTCCTGGTCTATCCCGATTAGAGGAGGGATCGCAAATTCCTGATGCAGGTCAATCGTCAGTGATCTTAAAATGGAGGCATTTCTGAAATTCCTCGCAAAAACGATAACATTGCCCAGATATTTTTTTGTGATCAGGTATTTGAGACTATTAGGTACTTTGTCTCCGTAAAAACCGAACATAAACATCTGTCCGATTTTTTGTTCGAGGCTCAGGTGTTTAATATTCATTTCATTCATAGGTCTGAATCTCAATAAAATTTGAAGTCCTGATTTCACATCAGGATATTTTATGATGTCTTTAATATATTTGGCACCGGAAAATAATATTTTTTTAAACAAAAGAAAACAATATTCTAAATATTGATTATTCTGGATTTGGGAGGATCTTATAATAATGAAACTACATGTGATAAGAAAATGTTATAGAAGACTGTGGTTGTAATGAAAAATCCCAACAAGACAGAATATATAATTATAACAAAAATTTGGTTGTATTTATTAAAGATTTTCCATAACTTTAAATCTTGTTTGAAAAATGCAATGAGGTAATATAATGCCAATTTATGAATACAGATGCAACGGATGCGGACATGAGTTTGAGCAGTTTCAGAGCATAAAAGATAATCCCGTCAAAATGTGCCCGATCTGCAATGAGAATAAAGTCGAAAGGCTGATCAGCGCCGGTACCGGGTTGATATTTAAAGGTTCAGGATTTTATATCACTGACTATAAGAATTCTCATGTTACTTCCGGCTCTCCAGTCGATTCAAACGGACATTCAAACAACGGAAAGCATGAGAGCAAGAAAGCACCCGAAAAAAAGTCCGGTGAATCAGGGGATACAAGCAAAGATAAGTAAAATTAAAGAATACAGAAGTTATTTATCCCGGTAAGGTTTATCCGAGCCGGGATTTTTTTGTCTCTTTTTCCAGAGTCTGTCCAGCCTGTCTTTTATCTTTTTTTCTGAACCGTTCTCTGTAGGGATATAGAAGATTTGATCAGCAAATTCATCAGGAAGATATTTTTCATCAATGAAATTTCCCTCATATTCATGAGGATATTTATATCCTTTTCCGTACCCCTCGGAGGCCATATATTTAGTTGGAGCATTTCTGATATGCATTGGCACAGAAGCATCCGGCAGCTCTTTAACTGCCTTCTGTGCGGATTTTACAGCAGTTACAACGGCATTGCTCTTCGGAGCTGAAGCAAGATATGTGGTCCCATGCATCAGGATGATCTCAGCTTCAGGCATCCCGACATAATTCACAGCAGTGAAGATTGAAGTAGCCAGGGTGATCGAATAAGGATCAGCATTTCCGATATCCTCGGAAGCGAAGATAACCATTCTCCTTGCAATGAATTTCGGATCTTCTCCGCCCTCGAGCATTCGCATCATCCAGTATGCTGCAGCATCCGGATCGCTTCCCCTCAATGATTTGATAAACGCAGAGATAATGTCATAGTGGTATTCACCTGCTTTATCATACAGGAATGCTTTTTTCTGAAGTACGTGTTCGATCCTTTCGGCAGTGAGTTTTCTCTTCCCGTTTTCATCAGGTTCGGTGATCATTAATGCAGCTTCAAAAGAGTTAAGCAAAATTCTGGCGTCGCCTCCTGAAAGAAGGATCAGTTTCTCGATATCCACATCTTCAATTGACGGATTCAATTCTCCGATCACAGGATCATTGTTTATTGCATTTATCAAAATGGATTTCAACTCGTCATCCGTGAGATGGGTGAGACGGTACACCCTGCATCTCGAGAGTAGGGGAGAGATGACCTCGAAAGAAGGATTTTCGGTCGTTGCTCCGATTAGGATAATTGTTCCTTCTTCAACACTATGCAGAAGATGGTCTTGCTGAGCCTTATTAAAGCGGTGTATCTCATCAATGAATAAAAGTGTTTTCCTGTTATTGAACCGTAAGTTTTTTTCTCCGGCCTCAATAATCGTTTTAATATCCTTAACACCAGCTGATACGGCGCTAATCTGGTGGAATTCCGCTTCGGATTCAGAGGCTACTATCCTTGCAAGTGTGGTTTTTCCGCAGCCGGGCGGACCCCAGAAAAGTATTGAACCTATGGTTCCGCTTTCGATCTGTTTTCTAAGGATCTTATCTTTCCCGATCAATGAAGACTGGCCGATAAAACCACTTAAACCGGCTGGGCGCATCCTCTCTGCCAGAGGTGCATTATGTCCTGTATTTGAGGGATTGGTTCTATTCCCCTGAAACAGATCAAGATTCATAGTGGTAGAAATTGGGATTTGATTAGAGTATAAATTATCCCGGAGGCCACATCATCCTTCTGCCGCCGAACAGATGGAAATGCATGTGAAACACAGTCTGTCCCGCTTCTTTTCCGTTATTCTGGACTATTCTGTATCCGTTCTTGAGTTCAGGCAGATCAGCTGCAATATCCTTCATCTTTATAAATAACCGTCCTAATACTTCAGTATCTGATTCTGTAAGGTCATTAAGTGATTCAATATGTTTACCGGGGATGGCAAGAAGATGAACCGGTGCTTTAGGATCAATATCTTTGAAAATAAGAATATCGTCGTCTCTGTATACAACTTCGCTAGGGATCTCTCCGGCAAAAATCTTACAAAAAATACAATCCACTGTTTACTCCTCTGCTATTACGTTTTCTTCCTGAAACAATATAATAAATATTTGTGTTAAAATTCAAATCAATTATCAGCTAATAATATAGAAATAGACATTATGCCCGCAGTTTCTGACCGGAGTCTTCTCGGGCCCAGAGAAGCCGGTATGAAACCGTGCTCCATGGCTGATTTAATCTCATTATCGGTAAAATCTCCCTCAGGGCCGATTAACAGTGTTATCCGTTCTGATCCCAGACTTTCACCAAGCAAATCAGCAAGCATATTTTTGCTTCCGGCGGATAGAACGAATTTCTTGCTGTCTTTCACCTGTAAAGCGCTGAATGCTTCATCGAGGGTAACAGCTTCAGTTATCTCTGGCAGTATAGAGCGCCGGGACTGCTTCATAGCCGATTTAGCGATCCTCCACCAACGGGATTTCCGCTTCGATGAAGGTTTCACTATACACCTTTCGGTGACTAATGGAATTATAGTGTTCACTCCGATCTCGACTGCCTTTTCAACCAGTGTATCAAACCTGTCACCTTTGAGGATAGCCTGCAGCAGAATTACTACTGTTTCAGGCTCATTTGGCCTTGATTTTTTTTCAATAATTCTGAACTTCCCGGAATCAGCATTGACCTGCCCGGTATATTCACCGGAATACTCAGTCCCGGTTCCATCGGAGGCGTATATGACATCACTTTCCGCGATCCTCAATACTTTACTGGCATGGCGAAATTCCTCTCCAGTTAAGAGAAATTCACTGGTTCCGATATTTCCGGGATCAACATAGAAAAAAGTGTCTAAAGTTCTTGCCATAACTAGAAGAGTTGAAACATCCTGAAGGTAAAGTACCACTTATTGGTACTTCTGTCAAGTCTTTTGGCAATATTGACTTTAAAAGTACCGTTAAATAGAAAGAAAGATGCTCCGAAATTTGATCTCATATCTTTTATACTGTTTCCGGTTTCTCTACTGCCGGAGGGTAATGTCCTTGAATTAACTGTACCTCTTGCTTCTTTAGAAAGCCATGCAAGGCCGGTATCAAAAAACAGTGCCATTCTCAATGAAGAGTAGAGGGGAAGCCTCTGAAAAGGAATCCTCTGTAGTATATCACCGTTAAAATCGTAATTAAAATTGAACAGCACAATCCTGTTGCCCGAAAACTCCTTGTGATCGTACCCTCTCAGAGTTCCGATACCACCAATGTCCATCAGGTATTGTTCGTGGCAGCCGCATGTCCTTGCCGCTCCCAATATCCCGGCTACCATGGTCTGATTTCCAGGTCCAAGCTGTATTCGTTCGAGCTTTGCATGGAAACCAGAGAAATCAAAATCCTTAAACTCGCGTTCTATTTTAAATTCAATATCCCAGTAATTAGATTCTATAAAAACCGATTCACGGTTGTCGTATTTTAAATGAAAAGATGCCAGTATTTCCTCTCCCTCGCTTATTGCAGGATTAGATGGAAAACTTCTGTTATTCCTCAATAGACTCCAGTCAGCCTCGGTATTCAGAGAGTAATACTCCTTATATCCAAATCCCAATTCGAACCTGAAATTTTCCCTGATCTTGTGCGAGTAATCCGCATATATACCCCTTCCTCTGAAATAATCCCGGAAATCCTCCTTAATCATAAGTGCTGCAAGGGTGTTTTCAAAATCTGAGATAAATTCTTCGCTTATACTTCTTGTTTCATCATAGAATGAGATACGAAGTTTTCTGAAGAAAAAGGGATCGATGAAGTGTTCTAAAGTTACGTTATACCGCCATGCCTCGGATTTTAGCCCATAACCCATGCTTGTCATAAGTGATGTTCTGTAGAACCTGGTATAAGTAGTCTTTAAAGTTGTCCCGAGAAAAGCTCCTTCTACCTTGTTGTATCCAAGAAAATTAAACCATGACGGTGAAAATACGAATTTATATTCTTCGCCATTGTCTTCCTGGGCTCCTGCCTCCGAAGCTGAAACAGATAACAAAGAACAGATTAAAAGTAAATGAATTATTGAATTTCGCAATATGAACATATTTGGATCTGATTTATATATTAGTGTATTCAACCGGTAAACCCAAAATTACATAATACGATTTTTGACTATATTTTTCAAGTGAATTAGAAAAATTATTATACTTAATACCCTGTAAAATGTTTTATTATTAAATTGATTTTATCTGAAAAAAGTCTAAATTTATAAAATAATCAATCATTATTATCAATGATGCGAGGTGAGCAATGAATAAACCACAGCAGATAAACGTTGAACTTGGAGAAAAGGAAGCTGAAGGGATATACTCCAACCTGGCACTGTTATCGCATTCTCCGGCCGAATTCGTTATAGATTTTACCCGGGTTATGCCCGGTGTTCCCAAGACCAAGGTCTTTGCAAGGATCATAATGACCCCGCAGCATGCAAAAGCATTGCTGAATGCTCTGCAGGATAACATCGGCAAATATGAGCAGCAATTCGGGAATATAAAAATGGCCGGCGGCGCAGGTGAAGGACAATTCGGTTTTCAGATGCCTCCCGGTGTCGGCCCCGAAACAAAGAATTAAACCTCAACAAAATTACGGAAAATCTAATGGATCCTGATGCTGTCAGACCGCAGGGTAGGGCGCTTATTGATCATCTCAATGGTGAATCCGAAGTTTATGTAAAGGTAGTCCGTGAAGACGGGCTGGAAAACCTTGAACCAATTGAGATTTATTTTCGCGATGAATTGCATTTTCTACCTCTTGAGAAAAAAGCGCTTGATCTGTGCATCGGTAAAGTGCTTGATGTGGGTGCAGGTGCAGGCTGTCACACTCTTCCACTGCAGAAGAGGGGATTTGATATAACGGCAATCGATATTTCACCTGATGCTGTTGAAGTCATGAAGAGGAGAGGAATCAGGAATGTGGTTTGCCGAGATATTTTCAGCTACAGCAACGGGAAATTCGATACTATACTTCTTTTGATGAACGGCATCAGTATTGTAGAAGGATTAGAAGGATTGAACAGGTTTCTCGTCCATTGCAGGAAATTGTTGAAACCGGACGGTAAACTGATCTTTGATTCTACCGACCTCAGAAAAGCACTGAGAGATCCCCGTGAGTTCGAATTTCTGAATGATCTTGTCAAAAAGGGAAGATACTTTGGTGAAACAAAATTTCACCTTGAGTACGGTAACCAGGTTGGAGGTGAATTCCAACTGCTGTTTATTGATCCTGATACCCTCAGAGAAGAAGCCGGGAAAGCCGGCTGCCTTTGCGAGATCATATCTGAAAATGAATTCGGGCAGTACCTTGCCGCCTGTGAACTATTAAATGCTTAACGAATTTCTACTTCTGGTCTCGCACAATTTCCGGTAGAAATTAAGCTATGAGATTTCTCGACTGTGCTCGAAATGACAATGATATATGTGTCTTTTCGACCGGAGTTCTAATTCTCAGCATGAGATTTTCAATACTTAGTGGAGAAATCTTAACACTGAGCAAGTCAGTCTATTAAAAGTAATGAATATATTTAAGTGAAATTCAATAATTATTTCCGGTTTCCGGATAATGGAGACCAGCAGGGAAACCAATTCGATTCTTCGAGACTACTCAACCTGTAGGTAATCCTTTCCTGGTTAGATCCGTCTGAATCCATAAGGTATACTTCACGCAATCCGCCAATCTTCCGGGCAAAAGCGATCTTTGAACCATCGGGAGACCATGCAGGATCAAGATCGGCGTCATCCCAGTTGGTTAGCCGGGTAATATTAGAACCGTCAGTATAACATACGGCAATTTCGTAATTCCCGTTAAATACACCGGTATAAGCGATTTTCGATCCATCCGGAGACCAATCCGGATTCAATCCTTCAGTTATAACGGTTTCATTTGTCCCGTCGGTATTAATAATAACCAGGAATGGGATTGTAGTTTGTGAATAAATATTTCGCATGGATTCATATACGATCTTTGTACCATCCGGAGACCAGGAAGGCTGAAAATCATAATTTTCAGTATTTTCGAACGTGATCTGCTGCTTTCCGGATCCATCTGCATTCATGATCCATATATTCATTTCACCGGAACGTCTCGAGGCAAATGCGATCTTTGTTCCGTCGGGAGACCAGGCAGGGGCATAATCCCTTGAAGGATCATTAGTCAGACGAGTAATATTGTTGGTCGTAAGGTCAAAGACATGTATCTCAAAATCATCGTCATACAGCTTGGAAGCATAGACTATTTTATTACCGTCTGGGGAAAAGTCCGGATCCAGGTCTCTTATGTCATTATCGGTCAGGTTGACTCTGTCTGAACCGTCACTATTCATAATCCAGATCTCATCGTCATTTCCTTCCCTGTTTGATACGAAAGCTATTTTACCGGTAGTATCACCGATTATTGTATTATCCGGTTCCGTAACATTATCCGTACCGCAGGATGTAATCAAAAATAATATGACCGCAAATAATAAACCTGAGGTCAATTCACCGGCTGACACTATGCATTTCATCTTCATTTCTACTCCATACATGATAAGTAAATAATTCTATACATTATACATGATTTGGCGGAAAATATTCCCTGATAATCCAGATTCCCAGTTTAACACCTGTAATATTTGAAATCCAGAAATATTAACGATCATTTGCATTAAATAATCTAATGAATTATATTAATGCACGCAAATTTAAGAAAAAAAATTTTCATTTTCCCCAGAAAATATCAGGAGTCCCGCCATGAAGTTTTCGAAATTCATTTTATCTATCTTGTTTTTTACTATTCCTGCTGTTCTGAATGCTCAGCCCTATCAGCAGTTGCTCGATAACCCAACAAAAGACCTGCTGCATGAAGCTCTCAGCGGAGAGACAGCCAAGGAATATGTTATCGATATTTCCAGATGGCACAGAATACAGGGATCGAGGGAATACAGGATGGCAGGTGAATATGTACTGGAGAAACTTAGAAATGCAGGATTCTCAGAGAATGAAGCATACGTCGAATCTTTTAAATCCGATGGAAAAATCGTATACCAGACATGGCAGTCGCCTTCAGGATGGGATATAGAAAGTGCTGAACTGAGAATGATTGAACCTTATGATGAAAGGATCTGCGGTTTTCCGGAAATCGCTATGAGCCTCATCACTTATTCGAATCCGGGAGACGAGACAGGTGAGCTTGTATATGTTGGAAGTGGGACTAGTGAAAGTGATTATGAAGGTAAAGATGTCAGGGGGAAAGCAGTTCTTGCAACCGGATACGGCGGGAGTGTCCACAGGCTTGCCGTTCTTAAATACGGCGCAAAGTTCGTGGTCTGTTATCTTGATGACGAAAGGGCTATGGAATATCCTGATATGCTGGCTTATACCGGGATGTGGCCAAGGACGAATGAACTGGAGGACACGAAATTCGGATTTAACCTTACAAGGAGGCAGGGAGAGAAACTGCGCAAACTTATCGAAACAGGTGCGAAGGTTGTAGTAAAAGGAACAGTGCAAGGGATCGGTCTCGAACCGTATTTCATGGATGTACCGGTTGCAGTAATTCCCGGATCGGAGAAGCCGGATGAGATCCTTGTATTCTGTGGACATCTCGATCATCCTAAGGAATCGGCTAATGATAACGCAAGCGGAAGTGCAGCAATGCTTGATATGGCTATAACAATGAAAAAGCTAATTAATGAAGGAAGGATCGAAAGGCCGAAAAGAACTCTGCATTTCCTTTGGGTGCCGGAATTCTACGGAATGATGGCATATTGCGATGCTCACCCGGAAATGAAAGGGCCTGCCTACGGTGGAAAATACCTGGCGAATATCAACCTTGACATGGTCGGGGAGAATCTCGAACTTCTTCACACACGCGCCGGTTATACAAGGACGCCGATGTCGATCCCGTCTGTTTTGAATGATGTAGTTGAAAATATGGCAGAAATGGTATCGAAAATGGATATAAGAACCCCGAGGGGATCGCTATCCGTGTTTAATTACAGCATCAATCCATACAGCGGAGGCAGTGATCATAATATATTCATAGACAGGAAGATCCCGGCGATGATGTCCGGACATGGCGATTACACGCACCATACATCCGAGGATACACCGGACAAGGTCGATCCGGTCGAGATCGAAAGAGCTGAGATGATCTGCCTTTCATCTCTTTATTACCTTGCAAATCTTGATGATGATCAGGCTGTCGATCTTACATACCTGGCTGCCGGAAATGCGGCGAAACATCTCGGGCAAAGCGCCAGAAGGGCAAAGGAGCTGTTAAAAACTGCAGATTTCCAATACAATAATATTGCATGGATAGAGGCGCAGAATATTCTTGACCATGAGCTTGAATGGGCTAAAGAGGCGGTAAGATCTATTATACATTTTAACAAAGGGGCCGGAACAGCCGAATTGATAGATATGTTATGCGGACAATTAAATATTCAGCATGAGGTGCTTAGCAAGAGTATAAAGCAAAGAGCATATTCTCTTGGAATGAAAAAAGGCTATTTAATGGAGCCGAATGCAAATGCGAATACGGATGAAAGAATTCCAATAAGGTTGACAAGGGGGCCGATAGACGGCAGTTTTATGAATGAGAATCTTAAGGCGGCAGACCTTGAATGGCTTAATGCAAACAGGAGCGCTCTACGCGGAAACAGGCAGTTCGAGCTTCATAATTTCATTGACGGGAAGAAGACTGTAACGGAGATCCGGAATGCCCTGAGCGCCGAATACGGCCCTGTGGTTCATGATGTGGTAAGAAATTATATCGAACTTCTCGTTAATAACGGTCTCGCCCGCTGGAAATGAAGGTAAATGCCATAATAAAACCTGAAATAGAAAAGCAGGCTGCCACGAAAGTGGTCACTAATCTGGTCGTAAACAACCGGACGTGAAAGCCTGCGGCTACCATAAATAAAATCTAATAATTATAAATTCTGTATAGAATGTCATTTCGAGCGCAGCCCTGATTTAGTACTATATAAAAGGGCAAGTCTCCAAACCAAAGGGGTAAACCCCCAAACTAAAGGGACAAGCCCCTAAAAAGAAGGGGCAGGCTGAGAAATCTCAGCATTCAATATCAATTTGAAACTAAAGTTTTCCCGGCACCTGCTGACGTGTCTGCTCCTTCGCAGCGGGGAGCCTGTTCCACCAAAGGGCGTGGTTTATTGGAAAATACTTCCTGTTTTTAGAGATTGAGATATTATCTTACTGAGGAGCATTGAAAAAAACTGTAAACTTTGTTGATCTATCCGGATCACTTTCTACTGAAAAACTAAAACTGTGCTTGTTTAATATTTCCTGGACCATCGTAAGGCCGATTCCCTGTCCCTTTTCCTTTGTACTAAAAAAAGGTGTATAGATATTCTCCATGACCTCCGGCGG
>JANQEH010000289.1 GCA_028278455.1 bacterium | reverse complement strand
CTCATATATGCTTATCAGGTCACGTTCCTGGCCATATGGCATCTTGATCTCTTTCGCTTCCTCATCCAGGGATACCACTTCTTCAAAATACTTGTTGGCCATTTCGGTGTCGAAGAGATTCCTATATTTATATCCCAGCCTGAAAATGATAGCTACATTTTCGGGATTGTCATTATAGGCCTGGATAAGGTCCGAAAGCCTGTCTACTCCTTTGTAAGACCTGTTCAAATTGTTGATAAAGTCCCTGGGAGGTGGAGTATATCCCACGATCCTGTCCAGCTCAAAACCATCTGCATCCAGTATCAGTATTGTCGGCGCCATTGTAACCTTGTAATACTGAAACACTGTCTCCGCTCCGTCAGTACTGAATTCGATCTTTTTACAGACAAACTTATCGTTAACAAAATTATAATATTCCGGATTTGTACGGAACTGCTCATCCAGAAGTATGCAGCTCTGTATATTATTTGAGGACAGGCTAAGCATTACAAGTTTATTATTACCACGGGCTCTTTTAATGGCGTTGTCAAGAGAACCGTTGTACCAGTCAACCTGCGCAGAAAGAGTTGTAGAATAAAAAATGATAACTACAAATAATAAAAAACGTTTCACAAAACCTCCCGATCACTGAGTAGGTATATCAATATAATAACTATATACAAAATATTGAAGAAATTATTCCAATTTTAGTAAATAAAGACAGAAAAAAAGCCTGTGAGTACATTCCACAGGCTTTTTCGCTGAATCAATGTATTCATCAGTCCTTTTTTTCCAACTCTGCTTTAATTTCCTTGAGAGTGTTTTCATATGAAGGTATTTTTCTCGGAGCAAGCTCTATAGCTGTTTCCATGGACTTGTAAGCTTTGTCAAGATCCCCCATGTTTCTCTGTACCGTTGCAAGTACATTGTACATATAATACTGAGACTCATGCTTTAGTGCTTGATCGATTGCTTTCAAGGCGCTCTTCAGGTTCTGTTTCTTGTTACCCCAGAAATATGCATAAGAATACAGAGATCTCCAATCATTCTTATTTTCCTTTACATAATCTGGTCCATAAATCGATAATGCCTCTTCGGTTTCTCCGGCATCTACAAAAATCCCGGCAACAGAAGACACAGTATTCGGATTTAATTTTAGTACGATTCTTGCTTTTTCGAGAGCATCTTCAATATTTTCACCTCTGCTTACCCAGAATTCGGCGTAATCCCGGAGACTGTACACTGCATTTCGAATCTTATTATTTGCAAATGAATCGCCGTAAATATCATCAAGAACCGCATCTTTATTATTTGCAGCCAGCAGCTTGGCATAATTATTTATATATCTGAAATCCTGCATTTTATTTTCATCACCGCTGATTTTTTCAGCGACTTTTAAAGCTCTCTCCGTATCCATATTATTTCTGACTGCGAATGTCAGATAGTATTTTAGCATATCGTTATCGTCAGGATACATTTTCAGCATTTTGTCATAAAATCCGAGAGCTTTCTCAGTGTCACGTGAATAGGACATATCGCGTGAAAGCCTTTTATAAGCGTCGTCAATAAGCTCTGATTCCGGATAATCCTCGATGAACTCAGTCAGATCCCCGGAGAGGAACTTAGAGTATTCGAAAGCTGATACTTCTTTATAAGGAACCGTAACTTTCTTAGCTTCTTCCTCCCGTGCAAAGATCTTATCGAACATTTCTTTTGCCTGGGCTCTCATATAGTTATCCTGATATTTCTTGGCTATCTGGAACATTACGCCAAGGTTGTCAGGTTCCTTCTCAAGCTTCATTTTAAGATTAAGGAGGGTATTCGCACCGTGATAAGATTCCTCGATCCGGTCTTTAAATTTAGCCGCCGGCGGGCCATATCCTATCACACGGTCGATCTCAGTACCGTTCTCGTCGGCAATCAGGACTGTAGGTGTTGCTCTTACTGAGTATTCGCTGTATAGTGCATCACCTGCCTCCTCGCCCCTTACAGCATGGATAGGAATGAAAGTTTCGGTTAGATAGTCGTAAAATTCTGCGTTGCTAAAGAATTGCTCGTCCAGCAATGTGCAGCTGCCTCAACCATCAGAATAAAAATCGATAATAATGAGTTTTCCCTCACTTTTCGCTTTCATTTTTGCGTCTTCGAAAGAACCTTCGAACCATACAGAATTCTGCGCAAAAGCGGAAGTTGCGAACAGGAGAGTCAGAATAAAGGCTGCGGCCTTTTTCATGGAAACCTCCGGTCTCATTTTGTTATTATAGTGAATTATAAAAATTACTGTATCATATTATGATATCTATTTTTTTTATTACATTCAATAGAATAATGGACTGATCTGGCTGAATTGAGAGTCAACTAGGTCTAAAATGATCGGGATTAGCCCCTCTCAAGAGGCATGATCAAACAGGTAGGCCCACCGGTACCCTTTCTGAATTCAGAGAGGTCCAGGCCGTGGACGGTGAGTCCTTGATTTCCAAGTTCATAAATGACAGGAATATTCTCCGAGGCATTTGCTATTATCTCGTTATTACCAAGGCAGATTACATTTCCGGTAGATACACCATGCCAGTCTACTTCAACAGTGTCGAATCCCCTGAAGAATCCCGCGGGAAATTTATCCCTGCAGAATAGAAGTCGATCAGGCCCAACCATACTCATAAAACCGCCAATATGCAGAGAACCTGAAGGGATTTCATGCACACGCACTTCATAATCCATCCTATTCAGGAGTGAAGTCAACTGCCTGATACCTTCATTATTGGTTCTGGATGATCTCCCAACGAATGCTGTATTCCCTGCCAGTATTATATCTCCTCCTTCGACAGTTCCCGGTTCCTTTATTTCACCTGCAAAGGGCTCACCCATGGAATCCAGCTTTTCTGTCAGCCAGTCTTCCTCACCTCTTCGCGATTGAAGGCCCATACGGAGTTTTATATATCCGAATGGTGTGGAGACTATTGCGTCACGGGTAAATACAGAATTCGGATGGCCTTTCAACTCGGAAACGTCTATTACATCAGTCCCGAAATCAGTCATTATCTTTTTAAGGTTGTCATGCTGGCGTATTGTAAGATCCCTGTCTGCCTTTTCTGTTATATTGTGCTCATCAAGGTTCTCAACATTAAAATATTCTTTTCCGGGAGTTGACACTACGACTCGTTTCAGTCTGTCACCTTCATTTCTGAGCATGGCTGAATCCTCAGTTATGATTTTCAGTTTTCTTCTTCCAGTAATAATATACCGGAATACCGATCACAGTAATAATCAATCCGGTAAATGATTCTACAGGTCTTTTTATCAGCGCATTTATAAGAATACCTGTCGAGGCAACAATGAAAATTGCCGGTACCCACGGGTATCCCCATGTTTTATAAGGTCTTGGCATATCCGGACGTTTCTTTCGAAGAGTAAAAACTCCCGCCGCTGCAGCTGTCCAGAATAGTATCGTTATCACCATGACAAATGTTATTAGCTGATCGAAGGTACCGGTTATTACAAGGAGGCATGACCAGATAGCCTGAATGAATACCGAGAATCCCGGCGTTTTATACTTCGGATGTATCTCTGCTACTTTACTGAAGAATAACCTGTCCTTTGCCATCGCATAATAAACCCTTGGACCAACGAAAATGGCCCCGTTCAGGGCACCGAGTACTGAGACAAGAATTGCCGCAGAGATCAATCCCGCTGTTGTACTTCCATGGAGTGCAGATGTTGTCTTTTCTGCGATACGGACAACACCTGCCATTTCATTTACAGGTATGGCGAGAAAATAGACAAGATTTATCAGCAGGTATAACCCGGAGATAACAAGGGTGCCGACAATAAGCGATAACGGAATATTCCTGCCGGGATCCTTGATCTCACCTGCCGCATAATTCAGATTATTCCAGCCGTCAAATGCCCACGAGATAGCAACAAGGGCTATCCCGAATCCCGTCAGCATACCTGTAAAACTCATTCCGGCAGGATTCAGCGAAAGATCGAGAGGTATGGTTTTACCGATCGTAAATCCCATAAAGATGATCGCAATCATGGTTCCGATCTTGATAACTGTTATAATATTCTGTATTATCTTTCCCGGGCCGACGCCGACATAATTGAATATCGAGAATATAATGATCACCGCGATTGCAATCAGCTGCCCTGAGGAAATATTATACTGCAAGGCATTTCCGAAAATACTGAGGTCCATGGTGAGCAGCATATTCTGGGTAGAGAGGGCAGGGAAGAAGTATCCAAAATATTCGGCAAATGCGGTTCCCAGCGCTGCTATCGAGCCGGTCATTGACACTGTGAACAGTATCCATCCAAACAGGAATCCGGATAAAGGTCCAAAAGCTTCTCTCAGGTAAACATAATGGCCTCCCGCCTCCGGCATAGCTGCTCCGAGTTCCGCATAGGTCAGTGCGCCGAATAGAGTAAGCACTCCTCCCGCCAGCCATGCAAGCATAATCAAGCCAGCTGATGGCAGCGCCTCTGCCATGATCCCAGTAGTCAGGTATATCCCCGATCCGATTACTATACCAACAAGCATCATAGTAGAATCGAAAAGACCTAAACGGCGCTCGAGTCCTTTATCCATAAATTCAGGAGTCCTGCTGATTCTATTCTATAGAAGTGAATTCTAAAATTTAGTTATTCGCGCAATAGCGGTCTTGTAAGGCAAGTGGGACCGCCGGCGCCTTTAAATGATATCTCTTTACCTTCGTATTCGTATACAGTAACGCCTTCAGCTTCAAGCATCTTTTTGGTGTTTGGATTTCCGGTTAGCATCACGACTTTGCGGGGAGCAATAGCGAGAATGTTGCACGCCATGTTGTCATATTCTGCATCCGGAACTTCTATCAGTTTTATACCCAATTCAATCAATCCCTGCCTGAACGGGACTGGCATAAGTGGAGAATATATTACTGCAAGATCATCATCTACAGGGCTAATCATGGACATCAGGTGCAGAACATCATCCGGACCTTTCCAGTGGGGGAGAGTTACAACTATGAAATTGTCAACAAAGTCAGAAGTAAGATCCTTCAATTGGCGGATCCCTTCGAAATTAGTCCTGTAACCCATTCCAACGGCAAGAGTCTTTTCATTCAGCCAGACTACATCACCGCCTTCGAGTGTGCCATCGCCCGTGATAGCGCCTAAGACAGGAATGCCGATATCTGCAAGTATGGGGGCGATTGCTCCCGGTTCACCCTGACGATCAAATTTTCCCATTGTGCATAGTATAGCGCCTTTCTTCGTGATAATCACCGGATCATGAGTATAGATTGAATCGAGACCGGTCCTGTCATCTTTCGGTAAATAATAAAATTCATGCACTTCTTTCTTTAGTATCTTCACAAAACTGTCGTATTCTTCAACTGCTTTGTCAAATTCAGGAGCTGATGAATAGTTCAGTTTTTGCCAATGTTTTTCTATGTTCTCATCCGATAAGAATGCGTCTTTCGGGTGTTTTAAGAGAATATTGAATATTTTTCCGGTTTCAGATTGAGAACCGAAATTCGGCAGCATTTCATTTCCTCCGCAGCATGGCATAGTAATATCCGGGAATATAAGAATATTATAAGTATTATAAACTAAATTTAGAATATTTCGGGAACAAAAGCAATACCTGTCAAATAAAAAAAACCTGCCGGTTATCTTTCCGGCAGGTAAATGATAATTATTGAATTTACGATAGTATTAATGGAGCTTGTTTATTAGCTCAGATGCGGCTGTCTTTCCGTAGCTTTCTGAAGGCATTCCGAGTATGCATATCAGGTTATTTCCTGACCGGACTGCCATCATCATACCGTAAAAACTATCCTCCCCTATGAAGCCACCATCACCTGGTGAGCTGATATCCTTTGAAACACTACCACCACCTGCAATAAAATCCCTGTACTTTGAGAGACCATTGATGGCTTCATCTGCATTATCCATCATCATGAATATTATCTTAAAATCGTTTCCGCCTGAACTGTATTGAGATTCAAAACCGTTTTTCAGGAAACTTTGTCCGAGAACATCATGGGGAAGATACTTAACTGTATTCCGAATCTGGTCCTTCACTGGGAAGTACCCTACCTGCGCAGGTACACCGTCCGGATACTGGATATTATCAGCTACTTTACCTGCAAGCTTGCTCATTTCGGCTTTTAATTCATCAGATTCTTCGAACACTGTGATCTTTACATAATACTGGCCGTCCCAAAAATTTACAGCTGTTCCGCCAACATATCCTTCCACTCCGATCTCACTGAAGTTGTAGCTGGGATTTCTTTCCTGCGCGTAAATACCATATGCATTAAGCGGTGTATCCATATTATAGATGTCGATAACAGCCTGGTTTCCGGAGGATTCATGAAGGAAGTCAACAGTAACCACCTCTTGAAAATTATAGATAAGGTATCCATCCGCAGCTCCGTTTATGAATTCCCATAGATTCCCGGGGCTGAAAAACCTCGGCTCACTATCCGGATCCTGCTTCCACCCGGAAACAGCATCGTCAGCAGGAAGAAGAGCCAAAAGTGCATTCGTACGGCTGGAGCCTGTATCTGAGGTTTCTCCGCTATCTCCGCTTCCTCCACAGGCTATGATAAAAAGGAATGACAGTATAGTCAGAATTGAAAAACATCTTATATTTCTTTGCATTTTGAACCTCTTTAATTGTTTAAAATGTATATTTATATCTGTGGAATTAAAATTCATCTATCTACACCTCTTAACATCACTAATGGTATCATGATAGGATAATAATTTTTATTTCACATAAGCCCGCCTGTACGGCAAGCGGCGGTGGCTTGTGTGCGAACTTCTATTTATATGTACCGCTTTCTAGCAGTATCTGGTTTGTCCTTGATCTCGTTTCGCCAATGTTTGTTACATAAATTGCAGGTTTATCCTGAACCGGACAGACATACTCGCAAATACCGCAGCCGACGCATCTGTCTACGTCGACTCTCGGCTGCTGGACTGTGATCTCCGTTCCATCAGCTTTCGTTACTATCTCCTCCTTTACCCAGATGGCTTTGGGAGAAGTAGGACAGAATTCCTCACAGACAATGCACGGAACAGCCATAGTCCATGGTAGGCATCTTCCCCGGTCATAGAAAGCGGTGCCGATCTTTATAGGTTTCGCTTCGTCGAGTTGGTTTCCATCCATGTCCACCTGACCAAGTTTCTGCTGCTCAGTTATCTTCCAGATCGCACCGGTCGGGCAGACCTGGCTGCATAGAACACAATTATATTCACAAGCGCCGACCCTCATCATTAGCGTAGGAGTCCAGATTGCTTCCAGTCCTGCTTCAAGTAGTGTCGGTTGGACAGCATTTGTCGGGCAGACCTTCATACACTCACCGCATCGAATACAGCGGGCAAGAAATTCTTTCTCATCCAGAGATCCCGGAGGCCTTATCACACGAGAATTAAAATTTCTATCCAGACCTGTACTCGATCTCAATATTGGAAGCGCGAATGCTCCGGCTGCAGCACTGGCAATTATCTTTCGTTTCTTCCAGTCCGGATCTATATTAATATTCTCTTTACCTACGTTTGGAAAGAATTTGAAGCGGATTACATCCTGCGGACATTCTACTTCGCAATTGAAGCAAAGGTGGCATTCCGCCTGTCTCCATGGAACATTACCCTGTGGATCACAAGCTCCCTGACAATGGAGCAGACAGAGATTGCAATCGTCACATTTTGAATGGTCTTTCTCCATCCCGAAAATAGACCAGCGTGACAGCAGTCCCATCAATGCGCCGAGAGGGCAGATAGCCCTGCACCAGAATCTTGTAATGAAACGGTTTATAAGCATTACGAGGATGAAGATCAGTCCAATAAACCATGCCCAGTTAAAATACTGGGCCTTAAAACTTAATATGTTCGATTCGAAAAGATAATAACCGGAGTCTGCAACAAACTGCAAAGCACCGATATTTGTGGCGTAGAGTGAATCAAATCCGGCTCTCATTGCTATATTCAGAGTAGGAAGAACAGAAACCGTTAAAGACCTGACCAGGAAGGGTATTGGATCTATTATACCTGTCTGAAGAGATGTGAAAATCGACATAACAATAACTGCAATAAGCAGATAATATTTCAGTGACATCCAACCTTTATAGTGATTCGCATTTACTCTTGTTTTACCTTTTTTCTCAGGTTTGTAGCTCGAAAAGAAATGACTCAATGTTCCAAGAGGGCAGATCCAGCCGCAAAAAAATCTGCCTAAGATTATGGTACCGATAATTATGACAAGTGCCCAAATCACTTTATTGTAAACACCATGGGTAGAGATTGCGGTTGAGAATGCAACAAGGGGATCCATTTCAAGAAAAATACTAACGGGATAGTCTAGACGAACAACATCTGCATTACCCTCCCCAAAAGTCCCCCTGAATTCTGTCTCGAACAGAAGAAACATGAATAAACAGAAAAAGAACAACTGGGAGAATCTCCTAAGCATCCGAATTTTAGCTTTTGATCTTGAACCCTGCTTCCCCTTCGGTGACTTTACATCAGTATCTTTCTTGCTCATACAATATGTAACTTTCTAATAAAATTTCATTGGTGATTTTCGTTATTCTACAGTTATATTCCTGGTGCTTACTTCGGTATAATTCATATTGCCTATACCGCGCTCATGTGCAAGCTTAATATGACCAAGCTGTTCCGGTACCAGACCGAGGAATGTGGAACCCAGTGCATCTATTGCCACCGGATCTGTCCCTGCGATCAGTGTCTTGTATTCTTTAACATCCTTTAGATTTCCACCCTGCGGCCCATTCGCCATGAGAACTCTATATGCATCCATAATGGTTAAAGTCGGTTTAATGAATGATGCGAGGTCTGCGATGCTTATATCGATCTGCTGATGAAGCTGGTTTCTTCTCCCGCCGAGAATACCATACCAGTTCTTCATACCCAGTGTAGCCCGGGTAAGGTTGTGGTGCTTCACAATAGGCATGTTTATTATTTTATCAGCTTCAATAATGGGGGTATAAACCGGCCAGACCGATAGGAGTTCACCGCCTAGCCTGTAGTCTTTGAATTTTCTCTCTTCAGGCAGAAGCACTTCTGCCCCAATCGACTCAGCTGCCCTTGCTATTCCGCTTCTTCTGAAACATCTTCTCGGATCGTTGCAGGAAACATCAGTTACTATTACTTTTTTTGCTCCTGCATTAAAACACAATTCAGCGACTGTCTTTACGAGGTCCGGATTTGTATTCGCAGCCTGTTGAGGTACCCTGTCCCAGCCTACATTAGGTTTTAGGACCACTATATCCCCAGGTGAAATAAAGGTTTCCATACCCCCCAGGGCTGCTAATGCCTGCTGCGCCAATTGTACAGGAGTTCCACCTGTAGCTACAATCATCTGAGGTGTATCATTCGGAAGGTCCACTGTATAGATTCTTCCGCCTGACGTATCCAGAGTCTGCCTGGGGTGCTCATTCCTCGAATTCAGCCAGAATCCTGCGCCGGCAGTTGCCGCAACTGCAAGCCCTGCTTTTGATGAGCGCTTCAGGAAATCCCTGCGGTTTATTTCGTTTTCACTCATAAGGGTACTTTCACTTTATAAGTTATGCAAAAACTGATAATTATAGAGTCTAAACAATTTAGACACGTTATGTAAAAAAATCAATACTTGTTTACAAAATGATACGGGAAAACAGAATAATGCTATAATATGTATTTATACAAAATAAATATTCGATGGCTTCAAATTAATTAAGATTTTTAATAAAATTTGAATTGTCCATTATGAGACCCTTTGAGACCTTTTATTTGGAATAAATTTGATAGTATTATTGCTTTTAGTTGTATATACCTTTAGATTCCTTCAGAAACCAAATCAGGAGAAAAAAATGTCTAATAATAACAATGACTACAATCGCCGTGAATTTCTTACCAATGCAGCTTATGGATTGGCTGGTGCAGGCTTTATCGGTGTATCAGGTAACCGAGTATTGAAACCGCTGAAAAAGAAGGAAATTATACATAAGACTCTCGGTAGAACAGGAATAAAGATCCCCGTGGTAAGTATGGGTGTAATGCTGGCAGATAATCCCGAAGTAGTGAAACGCTCCTATGACATCGGGGTACGGTTCTTCGATACTGCATTAAGATACCAGGGCGGTAATAACGAAAAGATGGTAGGGGATGTATTCAGTGCCATGGGGAATAGAAAAGATGTTTATATTCAAACGAAAGTGCCGTTTCCGGGTGGAGGAAGAAGAAGAGGCGGTTCACCTCAATATCAGACTCCAGAAGCGCGCAGGGATAAATTCATCGAAGATTTCGAGGGATGCCTCGAAAGGCTGAAAACAGATTATGTGGATGTTCTCCTGATACACAGTGCGTCTGTGGAACAGATGAATGATCAGGGCGTAAAAGAAGCATTGACAAAGTTGAAAAACGAGAAGAGAGCCCATTATATAGGCGTTTCAACTCATTCGAGAATGGCTGATGTTCTTAATAATGCCGCCGAGACCGGTTATTATGATGTGGTTCTTACATCGATCAATTTTACTATGTCTGATGACACTGACCTGCTAAACGCAATCAAGAACGCAGCTACGAAGGGAATAGGTATCGTTGCCATGAAAACCCAGGCCACAAGAGGTAGAAGCAATAAGGTTGATGGGATCGTAAATCACACTGCAGCATTGAAGTGGGTGATGAACAACCAATATGTCCATACTGCCATACCCGGATACACGAATTTTGATCAGATGAATGAAAATTTCTCGGTAGTAACCGATCTGAACTATACGAATGAAGAAAAGGAATATCTGAGCAGTCATAACGTTAAAACTGCTCTTGGATTCTGCCGCGGCTGCACCTCATGCGGCTCAACATGTCCGCAGAATGTCGATATTCCGACGCTTATGCGAGTGCATATGTATGCTTCATGCTATTCCGACTTCCGACTTGCGAGGCAGACTTTCGATGATATTCCAGTTGCTAACAGCCTGGATCAATGCTCTTCTTGCTCGACTTGCACTGCAGGATGTGTAAACCATGTTAATATAGCAGAGAATATTGAAGAACTGAAGTTAATGTACATGTAATTTTTAATTTGACAATCTCTTGGGGGCTTTTGTACTGTTTATAGCTGTACAATAATCTATCGAGATGAATACTTATAATGGCCCGGGACAGTTTTGTTCCGGGTTTTTTATCAGAACTCGATCTCAACAAAAGCAGAAATAAGGCGGGAATTCGGGTAAAGGCCGTCATCAAACCTGTAAATACTTCCCCCGGTGTCCGGATCAAAACCGGTATAGTCAGTCCATGTGATCCAGTTCCTCAAACTGAAACCCACCGCAAGCTTGCCAATTGCGTCAGCATAGGATTCACCGAGTTTATCCCTGATTTTATCCCTTGAAAAACGGTATTTGACCGAAAAATTCCTGAGCCTTACAAAAGAACCGTTCTCCATAAACCATGAATTATATCCGTATGGCCCTGATATTTTACTATAGTAATCGATCGGTTTTTTCATACCTTCGGGTTTACCTGACTGGTCAATTGTAAAATGTGTCGATTCCCGATAAGCAGACTGTGCTGCAAAGTTATAGATCGAACCGCCTACCTGTGCTTCCATCAAAGCGTTTACCGTGAATTCTTTCCAGCGAATAGTATTTGTCCATGACCAGGTAAAATCCGATGATAATTTTCCTAACCTGTTTGTAGAGTTCCCGGATTCATCGAGGATCTCGATGGGCATTCCCCAAGAGAGATCTCTCGATATACCTTCACCGGTTACCGTTGCGGAGGTTCCCCACAGGTTTTTACTGAATCCTTCCAGCCATGTATTCCCTGTTCCTACCCATACAAGAAGCCCGTCATCATTAATCTGGAACTGGTCTTTGTTCTGCAGTCCGAAATCACCCAGATCAGTAAGACTGCCTGCCCATTTTACACCATAGATACTTCCGAGATCATCACCTTCCTGAAGATAGAAAGATTTCTTGTTTGTATTGTAATAATAGCTGCCGTTAAGTTCTTTTATCCTTTGGTCTGCACGGCTCAGTATGAATCCGGTGGTCCAGCTGAAGTCATGCGAATTCGCAAGATTGATCCGTAAATCGAGAGCGAGGTAATCGGACTCAACTGTACCAAGATTCTGCCATAGGGGTGTTGCCAGTGAAGATGAGAGATCATTCTCAACCCTGAATATCTGATTCTTCGTATTTGTAGCTGCGTAATCGATTGCAAGGGAAGCCTTATCAAGAATAATAATATCCATACCGAACTCACTGCTGACAGAATACTCAGGTTTCAAATCCTTCGGAAGTGTGCTGTATTGCGGGGTAGGTGTAATATGATCACTAAGAAACAGGTTGTCAGGCTTAAAATTCCTTAATGATCCTGCTGTACCGATAGCATATCTTAATTTGAAATCGCTTATATATTCGCTGAACCTGAACCATGGTTCATCAACAATTCTGTATGCTGCCGAAGCCCGGAAAAAACTATTCAGTTTTTCGTTATTATCAAGTTGTGAATTGTGATCGGTTCTCAATACAAAATCACCAATTATTTTGTCAGAATAATTCCATTCCGAAACGAGTGACAGCCCGTGGACAGAAAATCCGGTCTTTTCCGTAAAGGCAGTTAAATCGTTTTTCCAATGAGATTCACCGATATCATCGATATTCAATCCCAGACCGTAAGTTTTCTCAGTATCATTACTTATATCCTGAAAACCATAACTAATCTGCCAGTTAAATCTGATTGTACGTGTATTAAGCTCCCTTGAAAATGAAACGTCGACATTGTATGATACAAGGTCCCTGTTTATGTCAAAATAGAATGGAAGCCAGTACCCGAACTGTGATCCTTCAAGTTCGTATGGTATAAATTCTGTGTCGTTCAAGTCAAGACGATCAACACCCAGGTTACTTTCGATTACTGTTCTGCCCGATGGTCTGTACAGAATATTAATGTTTGACATAGCCCTTATTCTGTCAACTTCCTTTCTGAACAG
Organism: bacterium; assembly: GCA_028278455.1. Lineage (GTDB taxonomy): Bacteria > SM23-31 > SM23-31 > SM23-31 > SM23-31 > JANQEH01. The sequence goes on along the minus strand of JANQEH010000289.1, from coordinate 4,967 downwards.
GTCGGCATGTACAATTGGATTTGGGACGTCTAATCCGGGGATCAATATATCGCTGCTGAGGGAATCCTCCTGCTCAGACAGAAAGAATGTTTTTCCGGGATCAATGTCGACACCAACCGGGATTCCTGTCAGCCATCTAAATGGATTAAGGTCTGTATTGCTGCACTTGGGATCATCAGTGTCGGATTTTGAGATATAACCGCCTACCGAAACCTGGAGATCATTCCTGACATGCTTCAGAAAATTCATTCTGAAAGTATTTCTGCTGTAACCGTCAAGATTTTTTACAATTCCCGAGTTCCCATTACTGGAGGCAGACAATTTCCATGTCGATGTACCTGAAGTCTGATCTACAGTTGCATGGTTTGAATAAAAATGACCAGATTCATAAAATGAATCAGTATTATCGAAGATCGTAAGAAAGTAATCATTATCCTGAAAAACCGTACCGTTTGGCCCGGAATCATCAGGTATCCGCCCTGATATGCTGACTTCATTACCTTCCTTGTCAATCCATTTAGTTCCATCTGTTAAATAATGATGATGAGTTGAAACCGGAAAATCATGTGAAGGCAGAAGCCCCACTCCGTATTCGGATCTTATCCTGAAAACCGGAACACCCGGTGCTTTTTCACCCCTGTCGGTAAATAGCTCAATTACCCCGTTTGCACCCCATATTCCAAATTGAGCTGCCCCTGCAGGACCGTGGATAACCATTATATCCCTTATATCATCTACGGGAATGTCTTCCAGTCCCCAGGGTGAACGAATACCGTCAATTTTCACTAGAGGCTGATTTCCGTTAAAAATGCTTTCTGCAGCGCCAAGGAGTACTTCAGGTGTAAGATCAGGATTGCCTCCATCCGTAAAAACTCTCAGACCGGGAATCCTTCCCTGGAGGGATATTCCTGAATTCTGAGCTAGAGGGAGATAGATTTGATCTGAATTCAAACTCCTTATGTCATATGTATGAAGGCTATTTTTTTTGTTAATTCTAATCCCGGCAGAAAACTCTTTCCCTGTTCCCAGCGGATCGAAATTCAGCAATATATTTCTTGTTATTTCCGGCTGATCGAGTGATATCCCTGCGTAGAACGGACGGTACCCATTCAGCCGCGTTCTCATACGTGCCTGCTTGTCGGATTTGATCAATTCCAGTGGGATTGCCAGTCTGAATTTTCCGGTATTATCAGAGAACGTATGAATTATTATTTTTCTTGATTTGGTAATGATCTCTATCAGGGCTCCCTCCAGGTCTCGACCGAATTCATCAGTAACATTACCTGTAACCAATACAGATTGCTGAGCTGAAACGTGAAGGTTGGCTGTCAGCAAAATAAAAATTAATACAAATATATGAAATATACTCTTCATAGTCGTAAATAAACCGCCAGTTCAAAATTTACTAAACTTTAAGGTATTCAATACTTCTAAGATATACAAACAAATATTGAAAATATTCCGGTAAAACTGAATTCCAGTCCTTCAGTGCATAGTATTCATAAAAAAAAGCCCCGCGATAGCGGGGCTTATTCATCGGTCATATATGATTTGAAGATTACAGGTCTTTGTACGGATTAGCGCCAAGGTCAACAATCTCTTCAGCAAAATCGTTCAGAATAGCGGGGATCTTTTCATATTCATTTAGAGCTATCGTATGTATTTGTACACGTTCAGGTTCAAGAACAAGCTGTTTCAGTTTTTCAGACACATTTTCCATTCTCGTATCAGCTAATTCGCTACCACGTACGAAATGACACTGATAATCTTCACCGAATTTACATCCTAATAACATTATTCCATCGAAACCGGATGAGAGGGCATCATTGATCCAGATTACGTTCACTGATCCCAGACACCTTACGGGAATGATCCTGATCCAGGGTGATATTTCAGGCCTTCTGGAAGCTGCAATATCAAATGCCGGCATGGCATCGTTCTCACACATGAAGACGAGAACCCTTGGTTTTTCATCAAATTCTTCCGGCATACTTATATTCTTTATCTGGTTACCGGTTTGAGTAATGCCATAATCCGCGAAGCTGATGATACGCTCGGGGCAGGCTCCCATACAGATTCCGCATCTTCTGCATCTGTTCGGATTTGGTTTGGGAGTTCCTTTATCATCTTCATCAAGAGCGCCGAAAGGACATTCCTCAGTACAGCGTTTACATTGGGTACATCTCTGGAGGAAGAAATCAGGAAATGCTTTATCACCTGCGCGCGGATGAACTGCCTGGCCTATCTCGATATTCTTGATCGCCTGTACGGCTTTTAAAGCGGCTCCTGCAGCATCTCTTTCTGCGTTCATCGAGTCCATAGGTGCTCTAACGCATCCCGCTGAATATATTGCTGTTCTTCTTGTTTCATAAGGAAAGCAGATGAAATGTGAATCAGGAAAGCCATATTTCAAGGTTGGCAGATCTGTTCCCTGTCTGTATGTCAGGTTCAGAATCTGTGCGCCTTTTTCACCGGTAGCAGCAGGTTTTTTGCCGTCTTCCAATTCTGCCTCAGCAGGTGTTTCAACATTCTCCTCACTCTCAGACGTATCGGCTTCTTCGGCTTCATCAACCTTTGTCGTGGGAACCATCCCTGCAGCAAGAACAAGCATATCCGCTTTGACCGTAATATTCTCGCCAAGCAATGTTTCATCTAGATCAATCTTCAATCCGCCGTCTGATCCTTCTTCAATACCTACAACCTCGCCTTTAGTCAGAAACAGGTTTTTCTCTTCCTGCATTTTCGCGTAAAAGATTTCGAATTGAGCTGGAGTACGCATATCTTTGTAAAGAATGTAGACTTTAGCATCCGGATATTGTTCCAGCACGTATTTTGCCTGTTTTAAAGAGACGCGACAACAAACAGCTGAACAATAGGGGAGGTGATCCTGGTCTCTCGATCCGGCGCACTGGATGAAAGCAACACTTTTTATATCACCACCATCGGGACGTTTGATGCCGCCATTAGCAACCATCTCTTCCATCTGGACATTTGTAATAACATTTTTCTTACCGTATCCGAGATGCCCGAGTTTTTCAGGTTCATAAGGTTTCCAACCTGTAGCCTGAATAATAGCGCCGACAACCATTTCCTCAGGAGCAGAACCGTTCTGGAATTCAACTTTAAGCTGTCCCGGTTGTCCGCTTGTTTTAAGTATAGCAGTATTGAGATGTACCTTGATCTTATCATTACCTTCAACCTTCGAGACAAGATCGTTTATAGTAGACTCTTCAAGATCAGTGTACGGAGGTTTGGTCGGGAAGGACTTTTTGAATTTTCCTACCCATCCACCAAGTTTATCTTCTTTTTCAATGATTACAACTTCATGTCCTGTTTCTGCTGCATTCAAAGCTGCATTCAGTCCGGTTTTGCCGCCGCCGACTATCATAACTGTCTTGCTGGTAGTTTCTTCTATATGAGGAACAGGAACATTACCTGCATGCAGTTTCTCAAGACTCATGTACATATAGTCTTCAGCGAGAAAGGTTTTATCTTCATCATCGGCATCTGAATGGAGTGTCCAGGCCACGAATTCTCTGATATTGGCTCTGTCTAGCAGGATGTTCTCGCCGAAATCAAAGACATCCTTCATAACCCTGCCTGAACATGCGCATATGGAAATTTTATTTAATCCGCTTTCCTCAATATCCTTTTTGATCAGGTCTATACCTTCTTTGCCGCAAAGGATAGGATGAGTTTTTGCTACATCGCATTTACTGGATTTGGAAGCAGTCTCGGTGAGTGCTTCAACATCGATCTTGCTTCCGATCTCACACCCAGAACAAATATACATTCCGATTTTGTTAATATCTTCAGCCATCTGCTACCTCCTTGCCATTGCTTTTAGAACTTCCACTGCAGCCCCTGTTGCATCCTGAATAGAAGCAGAGACTTCAAGTGGTCGGGTTGCTGTACCGGCAGCAATGATTCCGGAATTCGGATCTACACCGGGTACCATAAAACCAAACTCATCTTTTCTGACATCTGTGGGAATTTCACCATTTGATACTGACGGGACCATTCCAGTCGCAAGCACCGCCATATCAACCGTAACTTCCTGCATTTCATTGGTCAGAGTATTTTCAGCAAATACTGTAAGCTGTGAACCGGATTCGTTAATTTTCGCTACTTTACCTCTGTGGAAGTGCAGTTTTTCATCATCCTGGCGCTTTGTATAAAAATCTTCAAGACGGCCAGGCGAGCGGACATCGATATAAAACATGTGGATCTCGGCCTCTGGATACTGGTCACGAACATATGTTGCCTGTTTCATTGAAGCCAGACAGCATACAGCCGAGCAGTACTTCAGATGGTTTTCATCTCTCGAACCGGCGCACTGAACAAAAGCTATACTTGAAACCTCACTGCCGTCTGAAGGCTTGAGGATCTTGCCGTTTGTCGGTCCATTAGGAGAGGCAAGCCGCTCCATCATCATATTGTTTATAACGTTCTTATTAGTACCGAAACCGAGATTGTCGATATTTCCTGCTTCATAAGGTTTCCAACCAGTAGCGACTGTTATGGTAGTACATTCAACAGTAAACTCTTTTTCTGCCATATCCAGGTCAACAGCATTGTAGATGCATGCATCTTTTATAGCTTTCAGTTCATCTTCACCGCATGCGTCCTTTTTCAGGACAAATTTTGCCGGAAACGCTACCTCATGAGGCAGATATACAGCTTTCCTTTTATCCATTCCGAAATTGAAATCATTTTCGATTTCTGTCTTGCAGGCTTTTTCGCAGTCTCCGCAGGCAGTGCAGTTTTCATTGATGTACCTGGGGGATTGCTTGATCGTTACCTTATAATTTCCTGATTCTCCTTCGATCTTTGTAACTTCGGAATCAACAAATACATTAATATTATCTTTCTGGTCCTTTATCCTGCGGAAATTAATTTCAAGTCCGCATGTGGGAGGACAGAGTTTGGGGAAGTAATGATACAACTGGGTAACTCTTCCGCCAAGA
>JANQEH010000097.1 GCA_028278455.1 bacterium | reverse complement strand
TATGGATTCTGGATGGAAAAAGGCTTTTTCCATGCTCCGATAGATGGATCAAAAAAGCCTTATACTATAATGATGCCTCCCCCGAATGTAACCGGGATTCTCCACATGGGCCATGCACTCCAGAGCACTATACAGGATTTACTTATAAGATACCACAGGATGAGAGGACACTCCGCCCTGTGGATGCCCGGTATGGATCACGCCGGTATAGCTACACAGAATGTAGTAGAAAAAAAACTCAGGAATGAGGATACATCCCGTGAAGAACTGGGGAGAGATAAATTCATTGAAGAGGTATGGAAGTGGAAAGAGAAACACGGAAATATCATAAGCAGTCAGCAGCAGAAATTGGGAAGCTCATGTGATTGGAAAAGAGAACGATTTACAATGGATGAAGGGCTTTCAAAAGCGGTGAAAAAGGTATTTGTCAGCCTATATGAAAAGGACATGATATATCGGGGAAAATATATCGTGAATTGGTGTCCGCATCATCAGACAGCACTTTCTGACGAGGAAGCTCCCTTCAAGGAATGTAACAGCAATCTATGGTTCATCAAATACCCCCTTGAGGAAAACAGTAATAAATCCATCATTGTTGCAACAACACGCCCTGAAACCATGCTGGGTGATACCGCTGTAGCTGTGAATCCTAAAGATAAAAGATATAAGGACCTGATCGGAAAGCATGCTGTACTCCCGATCCTCGGCAGGAAATTAAAGATTATTGCAGATGATCACATTGATAAAAAATTCGGGACCGGTGCAGTTAAAGTGACTCCTGCACATGATCCTAACGATTTTATTATTGGGAACAGGCATGACCTTGAAAGAGTAGCGGTCATTGATGAAAGAGGCAATATGACCGAAGAGGCAGGAGAACTATTCCAGGGGATGGAAAGGTTTGAGTGCAGAAAGAAACTCGTTGATGAGCTTGAGAAGCAGGGATACATTGAAAAGATCGAGGATTATGAGCACAGCGTGAGGCATTGTTACAGGTGCTCCTCCGTAATAGAGCCAATATTGTCTGACCAGTGGTTTCTAAAAATGAAGCCTCTTGCGGAAAAGGCAGTTGATGTGGTACGGAAGAGGAAAATCACATTTTTCCCTGAGAAATGGGAGAAAGACTATCTCTTCTGGATGGAAAATATCCGTGACTGGTGTATTTCGCGCCAGCTATGGTGGGGACACAGAATACCTGTATGGTACTGTAATGAATGCGGTGAAGTGATTGCTTCTATGGAAGAGCCTTCAGAATGTACAAATTGCAGTTCAGGTAATCTCAGACAGGACGAAGATGTCCTCGATACGTGGTTCTCTTCATGGCTATGGCCTTTCTCCACGTTGGACTGGCCGGATGAAACACCGGAATTGAAATACTTCTATCCGACTGATGTTCTTGTATCCGGTTATGATATTCTGTTTTTCTGGATAGCCAGAATGATCATGGCGGGGCTCTGGTTTATGGAAGAAATCCCATATAGCAAAGTATATATCACACCCATGATCAAGGATGAAGAAGGCAGGATAATGTCGAAATCTCTCGGTAACAGCATAAATCCTATAGAAATGATCGAGAAATATGGTGCCGACTCTGTCCGGTTTTCACTCGTTTCGCTGACCACTGAAGGTCAGGACATTAAGCTTTCTCCATTCAAATTTGAGCTTGGCAGGAATTTCAGTAACAAGATATGGAATGCGTTCAGGTTTCTGAAAATGAAGGAATCTGAACTACAGGAACAATTCGGTGATGAGGAGGCAGTTAAAGGCAAAGAAGACCTTTCTGATAGATGGATTATAAGCAGACTTCATTCTACATGGAAAAAATGTGATGACAGCCTGAAGAATTATAAACTCAATGAAGCGCTAAATGCCATTTATGAATTTCTCTGGCATGACTACTGTGACTGGTACGTTGAGCTGATCAAGAACAGGTTATATGATGAGCCTGAGGAAGGCAGATATGCACTGGAAAGAACTGCAATGCCAGTATTTAAAAAGACGATGGAATTGCTTCATCCTTTCATGCCTTTCATTACTGAGGAAATATGGCAGAATATACCTCCTGTAACAGGTGATTCTATCATGATAACAATGCCTGGTGAACCTGATGAAAAATTGATCGACACGAAAAGCGAAAAAGAGATTGATCTTATCCAGAAAATCGTATATTCTGTCAGAAATATCAGGGGAGAGATGAATGTTCCTCCTTCAAAGAAAGCAAATCTTATCATAAAATGTACTGACAAGCAGAAACTTAAAATAATTACAGCACACGAAACATATTTCAGAACACTGGCTGGAATATCTGAATTTAAAGCCGCTGAAAATATTGAAAAACCGGGCCAATCTGCATCTGCGGTTTTATCAGGAATGGAAATTTTTATACCTCTGGTTGGTTTAATAGATATTGATAACGAGCGCTCAAGGCTGGGCAAGGAGATCGACCGCCTTGAAAAGCATATCGGAGGTCTATCCAGAAAGCTCTCGAACAGAGATTTTCTTGAGAAAGCAAAAAAGGAAATAGTCGAGAAAGAGAGAATGAAGCTCGATACGTTCTCGACAAACCTTGAAAAACTGAAAGACAATCTGAATTCCCTGGAGGAGTAATGAAAAATTTAAAGAGCTATATCCCGGTAATATTTTATATATTATTGTCTACGCAAAACCTTATGGCATTTCAGGGCCAAAAAAAGGTAGTTATTTATAATAAATTAGCCTATATCATTGAAAAAAGAGAGTTAATTGTAGAAAATGGCAAACGCGATTATGAGATACATGGACTGCCTGCTTCAACTATTCCCAATAGTATTTATATAGAGAATATGGATGAAGATCTGACTATATTGAAGCAGGAATTTAATCAGGAAGTTTTTAACTGGGGGAATATACTCAGGGGACAACTGGGTAAAGATATTGAATTTATCCTCAATGACGGCAGTATTCTTAATGGTGAATATTTCGGGCAGAGCGGGAATGCCTATATTATCAGGAATAACGATTTGTTTACCTCAATTACAAAGGATAAAGTAGCTGCCTTCGATATACCGGCTCCTGGGAGAATAGAAGCGTTTTTGCCGGTTTTTAAGATCGGAATCGAGAGCATTAAACGCAAAAATACGGCTATTACCCTGAACTACCTGGTAAATAACGTCAGTTGGAACGGACTCTATACAGGTGTATATAAAAAGGATAACGGCAAACTTGAACTGAGATCCTGGGCGAATATAATAAACAGAGCGGGTTCAGATCTTGTATGTGAAGATATTTTTCTCATTGCGGGTGATCCATCTACCATAAGCGTCAGGGGAAGGATGAGAAGAGATATGAATGCTCCGTTAGCTTTGAAAGCCGCTGTGGATGAATCTTTCCAGGCGGGTGCAGAGATAAACGAAGCAGGAATTTACCACAGCTATAAGCTGAACTCCCGACTGAATATTGAGAATAACAAGACTCAGCAGATAATGTTATTCGATAAAAAGACTATTGATGTTGAGCAGGAATATGTTTATTCAGCTCAGGAAAACAATGGAAAGGTGATATCAGGCTTAAGGTTTAAAAATGATAAGGATACCGGTTTTGGTGAGCCTATCCCGGCAGGTTTTATAAGACTTTTTGAGAAGGACGGAGAGCGGGATATTTACCTCGGTGAAGATATAATTCGAAATACTCCAGTTGACAGGGATGTTTTTGTAAAAATCGGAACAGCATTTGACCTGACAGGTGAAAAGATTCAGACCGATTTCAAGGAACTGAGATATGGAAACAGGGAAATGTCATATAAAATTACTTTGACCAATGCCGGTAAAGATACCAGGAGTGTCATAGTAAAAGAGATTTATTCCGGCCAGTGGGAAGTTCTGAGCAGCTCTCATAACTACAAGAAATTAAGCACACGGTTGCTTCAGTTTGTTGTAGATGTGCCTAAAGAGGGAAAAACTGAAATAGAATACAGAGTAAGACTTATTTTTTAAAATCGGAATATTTGAACTCAAATATTGGATTGTTGTATCAAAACCGTACAGTTTCCCGGTTTAATATCCGTTCAGCTTCAAAATATTTTCAAAAAAAATCAAAATATTAAAGAAAAGATTTTTAATATAGGCACAAATTTAGTATATTAACGGGACGTTTTTAGGAGATATGAAAATTATTTCTTGCATTTATTAAATTTTTTTTAAAAATTATTTGAATTATGGAAGAAATTGTTTATATTTCCATAATTTCTGTTAGGGCTCGGCAGGCAAAAGAAGAATAAAAAGGAGAGGCACAGCGTTTTTATTCGACTTTAGTCAATGTCTAACTTTCAAAAAAAGAGAGGAAATAGAATGAAACGATTAGTTACTATTTTTTTGGCTTTCTCTTTGATAGCTGTTTTGGCAACTATCTCTTTTGCACAGGAACTTTCTCAGTTCGGTGTTAAGGCCGGACTCAACCGTCCAAGCATGAGAGGCGATGAAGTTGAAAGGGTGAAACTGATTCACAAGAATGAGATGATTGCAGGTGGCTTTGTAACAATCGGTCTCAACGAAACTTTTGCCATTCAGCCGGAAGTGTATTATGTGAAAAAGGGTGGAGATAGAGAGAGAATTTCAGCATTGTATGATGTAACATTAACTTATGTAGACATTCCAATTCTGCTCAGATACAATGTTCAGAATGATTCAAAGCTGAAACCATGCTTCTTTATTGGTCCAATGTTGTCCTTTAACCTTGACGGAGAGTATACAATTGCAGATTATGACCAGGGTGTCGATGACTGGGAATCTTTTGATTTCGGACTCACATGGGGCGCTGGTGTCGATATGGAATTCTTTGAATTCGGAAAAATCGTATTAGATCTGCGTTATTCTATCGGTTTTATGAATGTTAGTGAAGCTGTTGCTACAACAAAGCAGAAAAATCAGCAGCTGACCATTTTGGTCGGTTTCTCTTTCGTTAGATAGAAACAAAAAAATATTGA
>JANQEH010000198.1 GCA_028278455.1 bacterium | reverse complement strand
TCCCTGTAGTGCCCACCCCAGCTGCCAGAGACGTTTTCATGAAATTCCTGCGATTAAGATAGTTTTTTTCCTGCATGATTTCCCCGTTAATATTTATTTACATTGGTTATTTATTAAAAGCTTGATAAGTATGAATGCTTTATATACGACATGAGGTAGTATTAGTTCCCGGTAAAGAGAAAGCCGAATCGGTCAATTGCATTTTCAGAATTTTCTGTAGAAACCAAACCTGCTTCCGTCGGTAAATACTCCGCAACTATCGGAATTTATTTTTCCTCTTGACAGGCTTTTTACACCGAGATATGCCCAGGTATAACCGAGAAACACCTGTGAAAAGTAGTGGGCATCATCGTTTATACGGGACATCCCGGTGAATGCCGATCCCAGGTAGAGTATTGATCTTAGCAATAAATTATCTGTCATTTCAGCCGCTGCAATGAATGGAATAGCAGCTACCCATGTATGCCCTGAAGCACCGTTTGTTTTATGTACTGCACCAAACCATTTAGATCCGGTCATATTTGTCGGTCGTGCTCCACCGAGAATGGCCTGCGATACCAGCAGTCCCGGGGCGCTTAGAAATGTTGCAGTTAATGTCCTCTTTCCCCACTGTTTTAGGATATCGCTCTCAATGTACTTCCCAATATAATAAGCAGCAGGATAAAGGGGAAACATGTACATTCCTTCTCCAAAGAGCTTGACCACCTTGGCAAAGTCATCAGTCTCGCAAGACCTGATATTCTCCTGGTAAAAGTCCTGTATATTCCCATCTATATCTGTATTCGCCATGAGCCCCGAGAGAGAAAAAGCATAAAAAAGCCTGCTGTCGGAATACAGGTTTTTGAAACTATCCTTCCACTGCCCTGTAGCAATTTCACTTGTCAAAAGAATAAAAAACAAGAGGATCAGATGTATTGTTTTCTCTCTCACTATAGATCTTACATGTTGATATGACCTAAAATTGAATGTAATAATAATGAGATGTAAAATCCATGCCTAAGATTTTCAATAAATGAAATACTGCCTGCCTCTAATTTGTTTTACATTTTCTAACAAAAAACTCTTGACATTGCCATATATTTGTTTTACTTTTTCTAATAAATTTAAGGGAAGTTTATAATGACTTTGTTATCGAGACGTGAAGAACAGGTACTGCTTTCTATATTCAGCCTTGGTGAGGATGCATATCTGCTTGCGATCAGGGATTACTTATCAAAAGCGACTAACAAGGATTGGTCGGTGGGAATAATCCATAAGCCTCTCCTGCAGCTCGAAAGAAAAAAATACATCGAATCTTATATGAGCGGAGCAACGGCTAAGAGAGGAGGCAGGAGAAAGAAGATCTACAGGATCACAAAAGCCGGTACAGAGGCCCTTAATGAGCATAAAGAAGAATCCGATATTCTCTGGGAAGGGTTCCTGAAGACAGCAGACAACGGAATAAAACAGTGAAAAAACTGAATAGAAAAGCGCCGGAATCAGGTTTAAAAATCCTCGGATTATTTCTACCTGCCCCGGAAGCAGAATCAATTGCAGGAGACTTTAATGAGCTTTTTGAAGACCTTATTATGGAGAAAGGCAGGATCTACTGTCTGTTATGGTACTGGTATCAGATCATAAGATCCATATTTTCTTATCTGACCGTTTCTTTTAACTGGAGTAAAATAATGTATAGAAATTATTTAAAAATCGCATTCAGGAATATCAAGAATTGTAAAGCCTATTCGTTCATAAACATAACCGGATTGGCAATCGGTATAGCTTGCTGTATCTTGATACTCCTGTGGGTGCAGTATGAGCTCAGTTATGACTCATTCCATGAAAATTCTGATCTGCTATACAGGGTAACACAGGAAAACTATTCAGTAACATGCGCACCACTTGCGCGTGCATTGAAAGATGAGGTACCTGAAGTCGTAATGTCAACAAGGTACAGACCTATTGGAAAAAGACTGGTTAAATATGAAGAATCAGCATTTACTGGTGATAGATTCTGCCTGGTTGACTGTGATTTTTATAGTATGTTTTCCTTTACATTACTCAGCGGTGACAGGGATACGATATTTGAAGATCCGTTCAGTATTGTACTGACAAAAGATACAGCTGAAAAAATTTTTGGAACTGAAGATCCGGTCGGGAAAATACTCAATGTGGAGAACAGGTTCAATTTTACTGTGACCGGAGTATTGGATAGCCTCCCCCGAAATTCCCATATACAGTTCGAGATTCTTGCAAGATTTGATTTTCTGAACAAGCTCTGGGGTGAGAATATGAATGCCTGGGAAAGCAATTCACATCTTACCTATATACAACTCCATGAGAATAGCGATCCGTCTACTGCATTAGCTAATATAAACAGTACATATCTAAGGCATCTCCCTACGGCAAATTCAAAGCTGAGACTATTCTCCGTAAGTGAGATATATCTTTCAAAAATGTCACAATGGATTGATATTGAACCGGGTTCAATTACATATGTAATCGTATTTTCGATTATTGCATTCTTCATTCTTATTATAGCGTGTATTAATTTCATGAATCTTTCTACTGCGAGAAGCATAAAACGCGCAAAAGAGGCTGGAGTAAGAAAAGCTGTCGGGGCAAGGAAGTCGGACCTGATCAAGCAGTTTTACGGAGAATCAATCATATCGACTGTCTTAGCATTTTTATTGTCAATACTGCTGATCTTTGCCTCTCTTCCGGTTTTCAATAATCTCAGCGGGAAGGAGTTTACACCAGGATCATTGATGAATTTCTACATAATAGCAGGAATCTTTCTTTTGGCATTGTTCACCGGTATACTTTCCGGGAGTTATCCTGCTGTTTACCTCTCTTCATTCAAACCTGCTCATGTGCTCAAGACTTCACCCGGAGGAAGTATTGCAGGAAGATCATCTATCAGAAAGGTGCTCGTTGTCACTCAATTTACCCTTACTATTGTCCTAATAACCGGGACAACCGTTATATACAGGCAGCTGGATTATATCAAAAACCAGGAATTAGGATATGACAGAGAGAATATAATATGTCTGCCGGTCACGTATTCATTACTCAGGCAGATTTCATCAGCAGGACAGGAGCTTGTAAAAAATCCGGACATTTTAAATGTCTCGATTTCTGCTACACTTCCCGGTTTTAGAGAAACTACTACCTCAAAAATAACTTGGGAGGAAAAGAATCCCGATGAAATGGTAAGTTTCGAATCTATAATAGCTGACCTTGAATTTCTCAAAACATATAATCTTAAAATAATTGAAGGCAGGTATTTTACAAGAGACTATCCAACTGAGTTACGCGGAGGAGTTGTTGTTAATGAGACAGCTGTAAAAGCCATGGGGATCGTTGGTGAATCTCCCATTGGAATGGAATTGTCAAACCTACCCGGTTCAAGTTCTTACCATACGGATAAAATGAGGATAATAGGAGTAGTTAAGGATTTTCACTCCAGATCTTTCCATCATCCTATATCACCTCTTATAATCATGTATACTCCTTATGCAAATGATAATTTAAGCATCAGGATCAGGGAAGGAAAAACTGCGGAGACATTGCTTTTCCTCGATGACATATGGAAAAGGTTTGTTCCTGATTATCCTTTTGAATACAGGTTCTTCGATGAGAGGCTTTACGATCTGTATAAGGCCGAAGATAGAATGGGCAGACTGTTTAATTATTTTGCCATACTTGCTATTTTTATTACATGCCTTGGATTACTGGGGTTGTCGTCTTTTGTTACTCAGCAGCGAACTAAAGAAATAGGGATCCGTAAAACATTCGGAGCTACAAATTCAGGTATTCTGATTCTGATATCCAGGGAATTCCTGGTACTAATCGGGATTGCTGTTATTATTGCCACCCCCCTGTCTTATTACCTTACAGGCAAATGGCTGCAGAGATTTGCCTACAGGTCGGATCTTGTTTTGTGGATATTTATCGGAGCCGGTCTTATTACAATTTTAATAGCTTTTCTTACTATCAGTTTTCAAACTATCAAGGCTGCACAGACTAATCCCGTTAATTCATTGAGATATGAATGATCCAGCATTTAATTAATATAAAAAACCAGGAATTTTAAAGACCAATTTCTGGAACAGCATGACAATGATTTGCTCAAAACTCGCTGAAATATATCACGAGATGTATCAATAGATCTTCGATTACAGGAAAGAATTCGAATTCTATGAAGGTTATCTCAAAAAATTCGGATGCAGTTCTGTCTTTGAGATCGGATGCGGATCGGGATCCCCGGGAAAACATCTTTCGGATGCCGGATATGAATATACCGGGCTTGATCTGTACCGGGAAATGATCAATATTGCTCTGAGGGAATATCCGGATCTGAGGTTCATTTGCGGTGATATGAGAGAATTAGACATTGATCATACGTTTGATTCTGTTATAATTACCGGAAGGTCATTTTCATATCTTACTGAAGATAATGAAGTAAATGATACTTTAAGGGGGATTAATAATATCCTTAGAAAAAACGGAATACTCATATTTGACAATTTCAACTCTTATAAAATATTTGAAGATATCACTGAGATCACTGAACAAAAGATAGAGCTTGAGAATAAGACTATCACAAGACAGAACAGGTCGGTCAGATCAGAAAAGAATCCGCATTTATGGGAATGGGAGGCAACTTATATTGTTGAAAAAGGCGGAAAAAAGCAGGAATATAAAGATAGAGCGACATTGCGTGCTTTTGGAAGCGATGAATTAATAAACCTGCTGATAGATACAATTTAAAAATCCTTGAAATACTGAATAAAAGAATTCTCACAGTTATTTCTCAAAAACAATAACGTAATCACTTTAAATTTCTGTGCCTCTATGTTTCATTTCTATTTCTCAATAATCCTGTATTCATGAACGGTCATTAGTTTTTTTTCCTCGATCAGGAAAAGCCTGTCACCGAATATCCTGATTTTGAAATCCTGCCATTCAACAGGCATAGGGACCGATCCGAGAAATAATCCTTCCGAGCTGATAATATGCAGATCATAAATCGCGTTCCTTTCTCCATCCCCAACCGTGAATGACGGAGTATACTTCACAGGAGTGGGGATCCAGATCCTATTCTCTCCATCGACTGCGATTCCGTTTGATATAACAGGATACCTCGGTTGAAGACTTTCTTTCCTGTTGGTTATCACCCACTCCGGTTCCTCCGGAACTTCATATCCTATGGGACGGACTACTGAGAATATATGTTTTCCGTCTAAGGTGTATTTATCCAGTCTGTTGTATGAACCAAATGCCATGTAGATATTATCTTCGGTGTCGATCTCCGGAAACACGTAGTTTATTTCCTCGGTCAGCCTGGGACTATCCAGAAAAATGGGACTTCCTATCTTTCTGCGCTCACCATCTGGAGTAACTACAAGCACTAAGGAAACCTGATCCCGGTCATATGGGCCTTTATAACTATAACCGGTCATACATTTCTGAACAAACTCTCCCGTGCTGAAATGTCTGAGATAAGTGATTGCATTATGCCCTCTGAACCTGGAAATTTCCCTGCCCCCGGGAGAGAATTTCGTTATCTGATTATTTGTATGAGCCACATAGAGCGTATCGTTCACTAAATCAATACACTTCACCCATCCAGGAAATTCTCCCGGGCCACTCCCCTTAGCTCCGATGCTCTCTATTAACTGACCGTTTTCAGAAAATTTCTGTACCCTGTAATTTCCGCCTTCTGAGATGTAGACATTTCCTCTGGAATCGACAACAACATCATTAGGATTATAAAGCATATAGCCTTCATTAATCCCTTCCGGAATCCCGATTTTTTGTACAAATTCCAACTTTATTTCAGGATCATCACCCCATACGGAAGAATGGTTAATAATATAAATGATACCGTTTTTTTCCTCTATAGTATAATTCTGCCCCTCCTCTGAAGAGCAAGAAAGGAAAATCAGCAAGCTTAAAGATGAAAGTATTAGCCTATTATTCATGTTGCATAATATTCCTGAAGAATATAAAGCTTTTACGAGTGAAATTTAGTTAATTATCCTGTATTCGTAGACACAGGATTCGTTTTCGCGTTCTATCAGAAACAGCCTGTCGCCATAGATCCGCAACTTGCATTCCAGCCAATTAAATGGCAGCGGCATTTCGAATAAAAAAACGCCGTCATCATCGAATATGTGAAGATCGTAAATATCATCCCGGTATTCCGAAGGAGAACCTGCCCTGTCGTATGAAGACCTGATTCTACGTCGTTCATCATCTGTTAACTGCCTGCTGTGAGTCATTACCCATACCCGTCCTTTATGATCGATCGAGACTCCGTTCGATACCGAAGCAAATCTCGGCCTTCGTGACATTTTTCCTGTGTGGTCATGCCATACTGCTTTCTCGAGCACCTCGTAATTTAACGGTCTGTCG
This sequence comes from bacterium, assembly GCA_028278455.1. GTDB lineage: Bacteria > SM23-31 > SM23-31 > SM23-31 > SM23-31 > JANQEH01. Next base: position 18,367 of record JANQEH010000198.1, on the reverse strand, counting down.
GATGTGAATATCAGGTTTCCAGTTTTATCATATTTATCCAGTCTATTTCGTACTCTAAATGCAGCATATATGTTATCTTCTTTATCTATTTCAAAGGACACACCATTTACTTCCCTTGTTTCATGCGCATTCTCAAAACGAATCGGTTCACCGATCTTTTTAATAAGACTCCCGTCAGTGTGAGAGAATACAGACATAAGACAGATCTCATCCGGATCATAGGAAGTGATTCCGTTATACCCTATATAACTGCTCGTGATCAGGTCACCATTACTGAAGCACCTAACAGATGAGAGATAGATCTCGGGACTAACTATAGTTCCAAGATCTTTGCCGTCAGTAGTGAATTTATGAACCAATCTGTTATTATGAGCCACATAGAGTACATTTTCATGAATATCAAAAGCGTGCGGCCAATGGGGCATTTCACCGGGCCCCTGGCCATAGCTGCCGATTGTTCTCTTGTATACACCATCCCTGGAATAGACCTGTATCCTGTAGTTTCCTGCATCGACTATGTATATATCACCGTTCTCATCTACACCGGCGTTATTAGGATTGTACAGAAGGTAGTTAGGATCTTTACCTTCCAAAACACCAATCTTTTGTATGAACTCCAGTTCTATCTTCTGATTACCGGTATATGCAGCTGTATGGTTATGTATATACTTTATACCATTAACGATCTCAACTGTATAAGTATCAAATTGCTGTGATCCGCAGCTGAATAAGAATACAATAATTAATAGAATTATTGATATTCTAAATGATCTTATTTTTTTCATAAAATCTCCATTAATTAATTCTGATCATTCATGCCGCAAAGCTTTTACAGGATCGGTCCTTGCGGCTTTTAATGACTGGTAACTGACGGTTAGAAAGGCAATTATCATGGCAATTACTCCCGAGAGGATGAACATGAAAATACCCGGTTCAATCCTGTGTGCGAAATCCTGCAGCCAGTATCTCTTCATTATGAACGAGGCCAGCGGAAGCGCTATTATATTCGCAGCCAAAACCAGCGTGCTGAATTCTTTTGTGATCATAATTACAATACCCGGAATCGTGGCACCCATGGTTTTTCTTATCCCGATCTCTCTGGATCTTTGCTCCGCAGTGTAGGATATAAGTCCGAACAATCCAAGACAGGCAATGAATATGGCAATTGCAGTGAATACCGAGATGATTTTATTGAATTTTTCCTCGGACTTGTAGAGAGAGTCAAGAAAATCGTCGATGAAGAAGAATTCTATTTCCCTATTATTATCAAAATCCTCCCATATACTCTTAACATATTCAATAGTCTCAGGCAAATCACTGCCGTTTACTTTTAGTGAGAGATACCCCCTGTGTCTTCCGATCTCCGGTGTAAGACAAATCACAAATGGCTTCACTGTTTCTTTCACTGTTCTGAATTTAAAATCCTTTATTATTCCTGAAATTCTGCCCTCCCACCTGCCTTTCATAAAGATCTTCTTGTCAAGAGAACCCTCATCCCATCCAAGCAGATCAGCCCCTGTCTCATTTATCAGATAGCTTCCATTATCTGAACCGTACTTTTTTGAAAAATCCCTACCGTGCTTAATTTCTATACCGTATGTTTTTACGAAATCATGATCGGTGCTGAAATAATACAGACTGTATAGCTCTTCTTGGTTTCTGCCTTCTGCAGTAAACATTACTACATCTATACTTCTTCCCGGTATATCACTGGAATAGGAGGCTGAAATTATATTCCTGTTCTTAAGGAGTTCTTCTCTGAAAGCAGAATATTTAGTCTTTACTTCGCTGCTTTTCATTCTCACAATAAGGATATGCTCTTTGTCGAATCCAAGCCTGATATTTCTCATATATTCAAGCTGGTCTGATACAATTAAAGTACTCACTATAAGGAAGATGGAAATTATGAATTGTGATAAAACCAGGTATTTTCTGAATCCGGTACCTCCGGGTAACTTTCGAGAGGATCCCTTTAACGCTGAATCCGGCTTAAACGATGAAAGAAAAAACGCAGGATAACTTCCAGCAATTATACCTGTAATAAGAACAAATACCAGCAAAGCAGTAATGAAATCTATATTCAATAGATCCCAAATATTGAATCCCTTCCCTGTCAATGAATTGAAAACAGGGAGAAACGATACCACCAGTATCAAACCGATTAGCATTCCCGTGAAAGATAGAAAGAGGGATTCTCCAAGAAATTGTCCTGCGATAGTTCTTCTGTATGCCCCGAAAACCTTTCTCAATCCGACTTCCCTGCCTCTCTCGATAGATTTTGCAGTGGAAAGATTTATGAAGTTGAAACAGGCAATTAAAAGAATTAACATGGCCGTAAAGGAGAATATATATATATTGTATATATCGCTGTTTGCACGTATCTCGAATTGCAGGTTTGACCTCAGGTGGATGTCTGTTAGCTTTTGTACAATAAATCCGGTCATTAATTGTTCATCACCTCGACCTGATGTTGTTATCCGGGAAGCCACCCGGGCATCATCGTCTCTCTCAAAATAAGTATTTTCGATCATTTTGAATTTTTGGTTAAGCTTAAATGGATCAGTTCCATCTTCAACGAGTATATATGCCCAGCCTGCTATCCCTTTCCAGGATTTGAAAACACCTTCTCTCCTTTGTCTAAAACCGGTATTATTCAGTACAATATTAAAACTGAAATGGGAGTTATGAGGCACATCTTTTATCACACCCTTAACAACAATATCACCATCTGAATCAAGGGTAATAACCTTCCCCACAGGATCTTTTTCTCCGAAGAACATAAGCGCGACTGATTCTGTAATTACTGCACTCCCGGGTTCATTTAGGGCTGATTTTCTATTACCCTGGATGAATTCGTATGAAAAAATTTCCAGAAATTCAGGATCCGTGTATAAAATACCCTCAACCTCAAAAGCTCTGTCATCAACTGTTGCTACACCTTCACCGAACATCATTCTGGCGACGGCAATTATCTCCGGGATCTGGTCTTCAAATGCCTTGATCGCTCCGAACGGCACACCTGCATATTGATAATTTGTACCGTTCACTCTCTCAGATAACGTTACCCGGTAAATATTGGCGGCATTCTTATGGTATTTGTCGTAACCTGTTTCATCCCGGATGAACATAAAGATAAGCATACAGCTTGCCATCCCCACGGTGAGTCCCGAAATATTTATAAAATAGTATGCTTTCCTTTTTCTGAAGTTTCTCAGAAAGATCTTGAAATGATTTCGGAACATCATTCCATTGCGGTACATTCCCGCTGAAAATAAACCGGGTAAGCTTCTAATTATTTGAGTCCAGATCCAAAAATATGCTGCGGCTTTCCCCTTTTCATGGAGCAAATCATTGTAGGATTTTCTAAGATCCATCAGATACGGCTCGAGATCAAATTCAGGTGTCATTAGTTTTAGAATTATAATGGGGATCCGGGGTGTTTTTTGATTGTAAATTTTCATCTGAATTCCTGCATCTATTTTCTCAAAACCGGTTTTGTGAATCCTTCCCACATTGCTTCTGTCTGTTTTTTCAGGTTTGTCAATGATTCATAACCCTTATCAGACAATTCATAATAACGTACCGGTTTATTACTATCTTCTGTTTTCTCCAAGTGAGACTTCAGGTATCCGTTTATATGCAGCCTTGATAGAGGAGCATAAATAGTACCTACAGAATAGTTTTTACCGGTGGACTCCCTGATATACTCTCTGATCGTGATCAAATATGCATTGCTGTTAAGGAAATGGACTGCAAGAAGAATCTGCTCTTCTTTCCTTGTTAATTCTTCCATAAACTTTGCTCCTAAAATAAATAATTCGAAATATTCGAAGTGATTATAGACTATTATACGCATGATACTTCGAAAAGTTCGAAGTGTTGCCGTTTTTTTTGAAAAGATGAAAAAATGAAGTTGAAAAAATAGTGTACTCATCTTTACATTTGGATGTTAAAGTTTAATTTATTATTTTCTCCTCCTGAATAAAAAGGAAACTCGAATGACAGATAAAAAATCAATCCGGAGATCGCAGAACAGAGATGAATATGTGTCACGTATCAACAGGGTAATAGATTATATCGGGAGTAATATCGATAAAGAACTAACCTTATCCAGGATCTCAGAAATAGCTAATTTTTCACCTTACCACTTTCACAGGATATTCGGAGCTTTCGTTGGTGAAACGCTCACCCAGTATACTAACCGTATCAGGGTAGAAAAAGCTGCTGGACTTCTGGTCGTCCATAAGAAAAGATCCGTAACGGATATCGCATTTGACTGCGGTTTTTCAAGCTCCGCGGCGTTCGCCAGGTCTTTCAAGGAATTCTTCGGGATGAGTGCCAGCGAATGGAAAGCCGGAGGACATATTGAGTTTCGCAAGAAACGTAAAGCGGTTAGCAAGACTATGCAAGAGATCGACAAGAAAGGGAAAGAATTTGATATATCCTCCTACTATATTGAGGCAGACATATTTCAACAGAAATGGAGGATTAACATGACCAACACAAAAATGAAGATCGACGTGGAAGTAAAGGAGCTTCAGGATATTCCGGTTGCCTATATCCGTCACATCGGTCCTTATGCCGGCAACACTTCACTATTTGAAAAACTATTCAATGATCTTTTCAAATGGGCAGGCCCTAGAAACCTTTTAGATTTTCCGGAAACAAAAGTAATGGCAGTTTACTATGACGATCCATCCGTGACCGATGAAAGCAAACTCAGACTTGATGTCTGCATATCAGTAAAGCCGGATACTGAAGTTGACGGTGAGATCGGTAAAACAACCATTAAGGGCGGGAAATACGCAATCGGGCATTTCGAATTATCCCCAGATGAATATCCTGCAGCGTGGAAAGCCTTATATGCCGGGTGGCTGCCTGAAAGCGGATACCAGCCAGACGATGGGCCGTGTTTTGAAAATTACCTGAATGATCCTAAAGAGCATCCGGAAAACAAGTGCGTAGTCGACATTTGTATTCCGGTAAAACCGCTTTGAATTCCATTCAGAATCAAGACAAGTTCTCTATTATTACTTCATTGAATAAAGCCCCCATCCAGGGGGCTTTTTCTTTTAAACTTCATTTGATCGAAAGGAATTATTATTATATTATTGGTGTTACACAAATAAAACAAATTAAAAGGAAAAAAAATGTTTATCAGGAGACTTCTATTTATTTCGACACTCATAATTATATTTATTCTTCAGTCAAATGTTGTAACATCTCAGGAAAGAAGTACAGATCATTTTAAACAGTTTAAAAAGTATATCGGGAAAACCTGGAGAGGAGTATTCGCTGGTTCCACTCCTGAGAAACCGGTTATCGATGTTTCAAAATGGGAGCTTATCCTGAACGGTAGCGCTATCAGGATACTTCACTCTCTCAATGACGGAGAGTACGGAGGCGAGACTATAATTATTTATGATCATAAGAAAGAAAGCCTTAAATTCTTCTATTTCACTACCGGTGGATTTTACACTACTGGAACGATCAGTTTTGAAGACGAGGCATTTATCTCTCATGAGTATGTTACCGGTAACGCGGACGGGATTACGGAAGTGAAGGCAGTTAGCAAAATATTACCTGACGGAAGGATGTTTGGATCATCAGAATACCTGAAGGACGGTAAGTGGATTAAAGGTCATGAAGTCTACTATGAAGAAGCACCTGATGCTAAAGTTATCTTCAAAAAATTGTAATAATGATTTTTGAACTTGATTTCCTGGTTGAATTTTCTGATCTTGAGCCTTATATACAAACAACTTTTAACTCAGAATCCCTGGGGATCAAAAATGGATAGTTTTTATTCAAGATGCGGCTTTTCATGCAGTAATTGTGCAAGTTACTGTGAAAACCTTAAAACCCTTGAAGACAGAGAACTCTGTTCAAGTTCATGGTTTAAATACCTCGGATTCCGCATTAAGCCCGAAAAACTCATAGCCTGTTCAGGCTGCTCTACACCGGATAAAGAAAAACCCAACCTTTATATAAACTGCAAAGTACGAAAATGTGCAAATATCAATGAGGTCCCGAACTGTGGTTACTGCTCCGGTTTTCCATGCGAAGACTCATCAAACATTTCTTTTGATGCTGATAAAAGAAAGAAAATTGAAGAAAAACTCGGTTATCCGATGCCGGAGAATGACTATCTAAAGTATGTTGAGAGCTATGAAGGAGTCAAGCACTTGCATGGGATCCGGGCTTCAATTTCGGAAGATGATATTATCGAGATGAAGACATTTTCAGCCGCTCCGAAAACAGCTGCATTTCCGGAAAAGATCTCAGGAACAGGGAAAAGGCAAATGCTGAAAGAGATCTACGGAATCATTGCCGATCTGGATTCAGTCAAGAAAACAACATATGCCCGAAAGTTAGTTCTTGGTAAACGCAGACCCAATCTACTTCGCTTGCTTTTTATGTTCGGTTTGCATGGTGAGACTGTCAGTAGCGGAGGTATATATCTTCTTGTAGATTCGGAGACATATTCTAAACAAAAGATTATCTCTTATCACCATGTAGTGCTCGAATATTTTTCTATACTATCTAAATCCGGTGTTGTCTGTAAAATAATCCCTGAAAATGATGGATGGCTTACTCCTAAAGGAGGTTTGAGAAGGTCAGGGTGGAAAATGTCAATGAAGTTTAACAGGGATGAGCATGAAAATCTGGAAATGATTATACTACTAAAGGATTACGCTGACAGGCTGTATGACGCTCATGGTAAGAATGCTCTCCGATATTTCTCCAGAGCCGATATGAATGTGTTCATGTAATTGTAAATATCTAACTTAGATTAATTGAAATATCAATTATCTTCAGACTGAATCAGACCAAGAACAGGAATAATCTATCATGACATTATTCATTACCTATTCTATAGCATGGTTAGCCATGGTCTTCATTGCCATAGCGAACGGAATTATTAGAGAAAAATTCATGAGTAAAAGTTTTAGTGAGCTTTCCGCTCATCAGATATCTACTGCATTTTTAATACTGTTTTTCGCTGTGTTTATTTGGATGGTTGTACGTATTCAGCCACCTGCTTCGGACAGCCATGCTCTGCTGATCGGTCTTTGCTGGCTGACGGCTACAATATCCTTTGAATTCCTATTCGGCCATTTTATTGCCGGTCATTCGTGGACCAGTCTCCTGAACGACTATAATATTCTCGAGGGAAGGATTTGGAGCCTGGTCCTGATCTGGGTGTTCATCGCACCATTTGTCTTCTACAAAGTTAAATAATAATTAAACACACTCGAACTAAGATTTTCGCTACATCTCCTCTATCGCAAACTTTCTAAATACGAATGGTACCAGATTTAGCAACCCTACAATGAAGCATAGTAAAAAGACAAAAAGACTGAATTCGAACAATATGAATTCTTCCAGAGCCCTTGTAATATAGATAACCGAGATAAGTAACATTGTAATTTTTCCGATCTGAGTTGAGACTAATTCTTTCCTGTGAAATATTGAAATATACCCGAAGAAAAAGAACACACAGGTCAAAGCAAAGTTCAAAGCCTGTATCAATCCCATAGAGAATCGGGAGACAGATCCATCCCGGTATATGTCATATCCGAGGTAAATATGAAAAATCGCCATTATGACATGAACAATTCCACCTGTTAAAAGAATTCTACCGATCATTTTGAATCTCCTTTCAAACTGGTTATTAACACATGTTGTGATTTATTATGTTCAGTATAACTTGAACTATTATGGTAAAAAAAATATATTCTAAAACATTATTCACTTTCCGTAATAATGAATTCTTTACCCATATAAATCGAAATATATCCGAAAACAAACAAGATAAGAATGGCAACAAAATTGAGTCCCAGCATAATCAAGTATTTCAACCCTGTTTCGGTTCTATCGAGACAGTCTTCAATGGAACAATAAATTAAGAAGCAACCAGGAAGGATCAGTATTACGCCACTTACCAGAAATATTTTACCAGCCATTTCGCTCTCCAAATTTCAGTATTTTTACAGCATAATGTTTTGTACGTTCTGTATACATTGAATGTTTAGCACAAAATTTTTTACATTTCATTCATTTTTATCTAATCCAGGATCAAACATTTTTAAAGAATTCCATCATTGCCTTACTCTTCTTCTCATCAACCAGAAACCTCTTTAAAATTCCATCAAGGGTAGAAAGAAGGTATTCCATTTGGCTGAGTCTTGAGTATACTTCGCTATTTTCACTTAAATCACCTTCACTGATCAGGCTCTTAAGAGATGCGAGGGACGGATCGAATTCCCTTTTTTTTCGCTCGACTGCGATTCTGAAAAACATCTTCCACATATCGGGTTCACATACATAAAAATCCCGTCTATCACCTGAAATATTGACCCGGTGTATCAGTCTCCAGTTGCGCAGATCTTTCAGGCACATACTTGCATTACCCTTGCTGATATTCAATGCCGCTGCTATGCTGTCAAGGTCTACCGGATCATCTGCTACAATTAGAAATGCATGCACCCGTGCCATGGAACGGTTAATACCCCATAAAACTCCCATGGAGCCCCAGGATTCAACAAAATTTTCAATCTTTTCATCCATATACGTTTATTCCTTTCAGAATTTATTGAAAGTTAATCCTAAAATATTTCTTTGTCAAGCAATATTTCATTTTTTTGTGAAACATTTATGACCTGAATTGATTGATTACCTGACTGAAATTCAGTATATTGAGAAAAAATGAATTGAGGAGCCCAATTAATGAACTACCTAAAAGATCGCAATGCAGTCCTTTATATTATTATTGTATTCTTTACCTCTGTACTATTATCAAACTGTACGGGCCGGCAGCATACTGAACTTCAATCCTCCGTTCAGAGAAAATTAGATGAGATCTGCAACAGGTCCGGCTTTCCGGGTGCAACGCTTGGAATAATCCTCGAGGATAAATCCGAACTCGCATTCGCAACCGGTTTATCCGATGTTGAAAACAATGTACCGATGAAATCAACAGACAGATTGTTCACCGGCAGCCAGGGAAAAACTTTTGTCTCAGCTGTTCTCTTACAGATGATCGACGAGGGGAAAATCACACTCGAAGATAAACTGAGTAAATATTTTAATGGTGAAAACTGGTTCAGCAGAATACCGAATCATTCCGAGATCACTGTTAAAATGCTGATGAATCATACCGGGGGCCTTCCAAGGTATGTTCTGAAACCAGAATTCTTTAATAAACTTAATTCTGATCCGGAGAAAGTCTGGAAACCTGTTGAGCTTCTTGAATACGTATTTGATGATCCTCCGGTTCATGAAGCCGGCAATGGATGGGCATATTCGGATACAGATTATATCATCCTCGGTATGATAATTGAAAAAATATCCGGAAATACATTCTATAATGAATTGCAGAGAAGAATTCTTGGACCATTCAAATTGAATGATACTATTCCTTCAGATAGATCTGTCCTTCCTGGTCTTGTTCCGGGTTATACCGGAGATAAAGTCCCTCCATTTAATCTCCCGGCTAAAGTTATGGAGAATGGGAAGATGGTGATCTCACCTCAATTTGAGTGGTGCGGGGGCGGTCTGATAACTACCAGCCTCGATCTTGCAAGATGGGCAAAAATATTATATGAAGGAAAAGTCTTTTCACAAAACAGGCTGAATGATCTTCTATCACCTGTAAACTACAGGACAGGGCAGGCAGATGAAGTTGGATATGGACTCGGTGTTTTTATTTTTAACACTCCCTCCGGTAAAATATACGGTCATCATGGTATATTTCCCGGCTATGAGACCTCCATGCTTTATATCCCGGATCTGAAGATCGGATTGGCCCTGCAGATAAATGCAGATTCGATAAGCAGAAAACTCGACAAGACCATCAATCAATACCTGATTGGCGAGATATTGCCGGTTATAAGAGAATACCTGGATACGTACCAGGGTGAATAACCGGAAATACTATATTGTAGTTCAGGAACACAATATATAAGGAGTATATGCAATGGGATGATCAACAGCTCCGAAATATTTGTAATAAATGAAGTCAAGCAGTTTATACATCTTTGCGGGACTGACGATACCAATCCGGTCCTGTTAATGATTCACGGAGGACCAGGTTTTTCTGATCTGCCGTTTGCCTTTCATGGTTACAATTCAATTCTCGAGGAGCATTTTGTAGTCGTAAACTGGGATCAGAGAGGTACGGGGAGATCATTTTCGGATAAGATTCCCGAGAATTCAATGACAATAGAACAATTTATTCTGGACGGAATCGAGGTTGCCAGGCTTCTATGCAACAGATTTAATAAAGATAAAATCTTCATGAGGGGTCATTCATTCGGAGGACTTCTCGGAATGCTGATAGCAAACAGATATCCGGATTTATTCCACTCATACTTTGCTTTAGATCCTGCTGTAAGTATACAGAAAAGTATTCCGGCTGCATATAATTTCGTGTGTGAACAGGCGAAGAGAGTTAATAACAATGATGCACTGATAGAATTGAAAGACATTGGGGCTCCACCTTTCAAAGATATGATGAAGGGTATGCAAGTAATGAATCAATGGCTGAATGTATTTGGGGGTGTCGTCTTTGGCGGTCTGGACAGCGTAAATAAATTGTTCTCACTGTTCGGTTTCGTGCCCGACTTTACCGAACAGGATTATAAGAATGCCGCTAAAGGAGCTGAATTCTCAGCAAGAACCATGACCGAGGCGATGAACATTGATCTTTTCAATACTGTACCTGAACTTCAGATACCGGTCTACTTCGGAGTTGGACGCCATGATTATCTGAACTGCTGCAGCGTTACAGAAGAATACTGCACCTTTATAAAAGCACCGGATAAAGACCTCATCTGGTTTGAATATTCAGCTCATTTCCCAAATTTCTCAGAACCTGAAACATGTCAGAATGCAATTGTGAAAAAGATGCTTGGCTGATCTGACAATACTGATTATTCCTTGCCTTTGTACATTTAATATAACGAATTTGAAAACCGCATTATCTCAAAAATACTGCTGGCTGGTAAAAGTTGGAATAACCGAAATAGACAGATCCCCTGCAGCATCAGGATACTCGGAAAATGCAGGGGACCAATCCTTTATAATGTTCTAACCGTCTTTCTTCGTTGTTTCCCAAAGTGCAAAAACAGCGCCGGTAGGATCCTGTAGAACACTGAATTTTCCCATATCCGGAATTTCTGTAACTTCTTTGAACACAGTAGCCCCAAGTTCAGAAGCTTTTGATGTAGCAGATTCTATATCACTGACCTCAATGTATATAAGCCAATGTGAAGGCGCCTGGTCTGGAACCGGATTCTTGAAAATACCTCCGCCGGGATCTTTTCCGGTTTTGATAATTGTATACTCTCCATCCTCCATCGGCCATTCCTGATATTCCCAGTCAAAAAGACTTTTATAGAATTCCTTAGCCTTTGCAGGATCGTTTGAATTCAACTCCATATGACAAAATGAATTTACCATGTTCTCTCCTTTTTTATTTGTTTAAACTGAAATGAAATAGTATACATATGTATACATGCAATATATACAACTGTATTGTTGTTGTCAACAATAAAATACATTTAGTATGTTTTTCCTGAAAAATGTTAAGGCATTGTTAATTTCAAATCCAATATTCTTACTCAATATGAATTACCTCTTGAGTGATTGCGATCAGGATTGTACATTGTAAAGTGTTAAACTATACTAACAGTTGAAGTATGGAAAGAGTTCTTATTATTACCAATACACTGGGAAGATGGGGTGAGACGAACGGTGTTGAATATACGTACAATAACCTGCTGAAAGAATTCAGGAAATCGAACACCAGGGTTGATGTTTTGACTCTCGGGTGCAAGGATAGTATTGAAGAGGATGGCTCTGTCAGGATTTTTACTCATCGGCCGAGGATCTCCGTTAGATACGATGTTGAGTTGCGGATTGACCTGAATCCCATGTTGGTATCTTCACCTATCCTGAAGCAGATCTCGTCTAATAAATACTCAATAGTACATAGCGGAACACCCGATACGATAGGTATGTTCGGCTGGCATATTGCCAAGAATAACCGATGTCCTAAGGTATCTTTATACCATACAGTTGTCGATGAATTTCTAAAAATGCGAGTTGAGGATATGCTCGGATCATTTACCGGGGATATAGCCGGGAAATCCATGTGGGAATTCCTTTCATGGTACTATAAAAGATCCGACCTGATCCTGGCGCCCACTGAGTATATCAAGAAACTCCTCGAGGCCAGATTAGACATTCCGATAGATATACTTGCCAGGGGTATAAATACTGATATATTTAATCCGGATCACAGAGACAGACCTGAAAATGATAATTATATTGAAATAGTCTACATAGGCAGGGTTGCTGTCGAGAAGAATATGGATATGCTTCTCGAGGTAAAAAAGTTAATTGACGGCATTATTGAGAACAAGGATATTTTGGAAATAAAATACAAAGTTGTTGGTCACGGACCATATCTTGATGAGTTCAAGAAAAAGTTCAAAGGAGCTGAATTTACAGGTAAATTGACGGGTAAACCTCTTTCAAGAGCATTCGCGAACGGAGATATTTTTGTTTTTCCATCACGGACTGATACTTTCGGTAATGTAGTACTCCAGGCATTGAGTTCAGGCCTGCCGGTTATAGTCACAGACAGTATGGGCCCCCGAGAGCAGATCATGGAGGGAAAAACCGGTTTTATTTCAGATACTCCTGAAGAGTTTGCCGGAACCGTATTTGAGCTTATCAGGAACAGGGATTTGAGAAAGAAAATGTCCATAGCTGCATATAAATATGCTAAAAACAGAAGCTGGAAGAGTACGTTTAACCTGCTGCAGAACCACTATGAGACTGCAAAAAGACTGAAATTCGGTAGCGATTTCCCTTATAAAAAATCCGCGGAGATATTATAAGCCTAATATCGGCATAAAGATCATACCGATCAGCATAGCTATACCCGTCATAGATATAATTACGGGATTTATATCCTGTTTTTTTATTCTGCCCATGGTGAATTCCTTAAGAGTGAAAGGTAATATTTAAAACCATCATGCCGGGCGAGTAGTTCCCAAAAAATCCTGCCGTCTGGGGAAATCGGTCTTTTTCGGATTATTACTTTTTGCCTAGAATACAGCCTTGAGACTCATATAATAAAAATATCCCGGTTCTGCATCATTTCCTTTCCAATGTTTGGATGGGAAAAACATGTCGAATCCGATTATCGCAGACAATCCCTCCCTGAGGAAAATACCGGAAGTAATATCAATTTCATTTCCGAGAAATTTTTTACCGCTTCCGTCTTTTAGTGAAGTGTAATCCTTCCCGTATGAAAACCAATGCAGGTCCGCCTGAATTGTGAATTTCTCAGTAGGTTCTAATCCGCATCTAAGTATGAAAGACTTCAAACCAAGTAAAGTCGATGATGAACATGTGAAATAGTCCATATGCCCCTGAAGGCTGTGTTTGGAGAAATAATCCGCAGTGAAGTTATTGATTTCACCCGGATCGTTAACATCATCACCGCTTGATATGTCCATGCCTATCCCGAGCCAAGGCTTCTTTTTCGATTCGTTTCTATAAGTAATATCCCAGGTTAGTATGTAGGCAGAAATATCAGCGACTCCTCCTGAATAAGCCTGTTCGCCGAACTGATAGGCAAGATCCAGATCGATACCAAAGTAGCCATTATCAAGGAATTCCTGAGTCCGGCTAAAATATCCGGCAATTAAATACCTGGATAGCGTATCATTATATTTTTGTCTGGTTGTATCCAGGACAGGTTTATTGTCTTTATCCCATAAAAGAAGAAGATGAAAATGGTTTTCAAAGAATATTCCATCAATACCTGTCAGGTAATGGTCTTCATTGAGAGAAGGTTCCTCCCAGTGCCTGTCTCCTCCAAATCCCCAGAAATTGAACATCCTTACAGAGAACTTAGGATGTGTGTATTTCAAAGACAGCCCGTCAAAAGTCCTGGGGCCGTTATGGCTCCAGTTTCCCGGCCCGAAGATCCTGTTCCTTCCTACGTTATTCTCCATTCGCCCTATTTTCAAGGTAAGTGAATTATTAAGAAAATCCGACACTTCCATGTATACCTGGATTACTCCAAGGTCATTATTGAAACTGTTGGGGCAAATATTCGTACCCGCCATGAATGGATCGGAGAAGCCCATTCTGCGGGAATCGCCGATCATCAGATAGAAAGTTGTATTTTCAACAACATCCTCAGCCCTGAAACCAAGCCGTGTACGCATGGTAGAATATGTATCATGTTTTGTTTCTCTGTTAAAATCCCGCCCATCGGATTCAAACCTATATCTCATATATCCATCAAGATACAAGCCTTCCCCAATCATTATCTGCGCCCCTCCGTTATCGGTATATACCGATATGAATATGATCTTTATAAATATTGCAGCTAATACCTTCCTTGCCATCAATTCTCCCGTATGCTATAGCCACGATACGAATCCCAAAATAAAGAATAATCTGCTCAAGCACAATAAAAATAAATCTTAAGGTATATAAGTGGACGGAATAAAAAAACCCGGTGAAAGAATTCACCGGGCTTTCTGAAAATTCAATATTGGCAAATTAGTGGTTATTAACCGTAAGGATACATGCCGGATTTGATCTTTTCAAGGGTTTCGAGAAGTTCATTGTGTTTCTCTTCATCGGCCAACAGGTAATTCAGAAAATACTCCTGTATAACCATTTTCTTGCCCTTTAATGCTTCCATGGCTTCCTTTGCAAATTCAATTGTCTTCTGCTCAAGCTTAATATGCGTTTCTACCATATCCCAGATATCAGCCAGTTCTTCAGGGTTCATACTCAAAGATTCTTTAGTGAGACTGTCTACAATCAAACCCTGCACACGATAATGCATCGATGAATCCTGCTGGATAATTTCCATGACCTGTCTTATCGCAGTATTCTCAGTATTATCCATAATTTTACCGGTAGAATGGATCGATGCATTCTCGATTTTCTGCCACTTTTTCATATTTTCAACTAATTTTTCCTGGACTTCCTTGGTACTCATATCAGTTTTCTCCTTAAAATTAATTATGTTTATATATTACATTATCATATTCACGCTCGAAATATAATTTATGTTTTGCTTCTTCCTGCGCGAGAGCAAGGAATGTGTCTCTAAGACCTTCATTATCCTCGATTGCCTCAGCCAGATCAGTATACAGCTTGAATGCATTCTTTTCCCTTTTCATTGCAAGGATAAGGGCTTTCTGATAATCGATCTCACCCTCCTCATCGACGTCGGCAAGATAATCAGCTATTTTCAGATCAAGCACTTTTTTCTTTGAAGGTTCGAGCAGCTTACCGTCTTTAACATCCATGAGTTTGCGTTTGTGCTTCAACTCTTCTTCAGCAAAATCCATGAATATCCTTCGCATAGCTTTATTATCCATTTTCTCGGACAGATCAAGATAAAATGCCCTTGCATTTTCCTCGTTCTTGATGGCAAAATCCAGGACATCATCAACAGATGTAAATTCCATACTAACCTCACATTTTGAAATTATATTAAACTATTGAAATATATTAATATATATTGAATAAATTCAGACTGACCTTATAGGAATTGGAATACAACATTAATGAGGTATCCAGTACAATATAAGAATATTTTATTGAAATGCATCAAAATAATGCCGATTCATTGTATAAACCGGCATACTTTTATTGTACCATCAAACGGATGCCAGTATCCTATTTGGCTGCAGCTCCTCTTTTTCCCAGGTTCCTGTCAAGCATGTAAAGGGAAACACCGCGGTCACCGACCATTTTCAGATTATCAACAATCTTGATGGCAGTATTTTCTTCCTCAACCTGCTCATCTACAAAGAAGTTCAGAAAACTGATCGAAGGATAATCCTTTTCAGCGATTGCCATATCCATAAGTTTATGGATCTCTTTGGAAATATAACATTCATGTTTATATGCTTCTTCAAAAATTTCGAGCGGTGATTTCCACTCCTTTTTCGGAGCTTCAATAGCTCCAAGTGTAACCCTGCTGCCTCTTTCATTTATAAAATCAAAGAACTTCATTCCATGATCATATTCTTCCTGTGACTGGATACGCATCCATGCTGCCATTCCTTCATACCCGTTTGCATCAAGGTGAGCTGCCATGGATAAATATAGGTATGAAGAAAATAATTCTTTGTTAAGGTGTTCGTTAAAAGCTTTTTCGATCTTCTTTTTCAACATTTTCAAATCTCCTTGTTTAAAATAACTCTGATTTTCTATATTTCTCGTACTTTTTCAACTTAATATAATGTTAAACTTGAAAACACAATAATAAAGAAATTTGTTCCATTTCGCCAGCAGTTTTTAAAACAAAATTTAAATATATTTCTGGCACATTTGTATTTATATTATACAATCTGTTTTCATCACTCAATCAATGAAAAACACTAAGGAGATATACAATGTCGAATAAACGTTCGATCCTCGTTTCAGTTTTAATGCTCATTTTTATTTTCGTTTCGGGATGCTCTGATCAGAAGATACTGACTGAAGAGCAGATCATAGCAAAAGCAAAAGTGATTCATGAGAAGGCAATAACTCTTGACACTCATGTTGATATAGGTTTACGTTATGCGACACCTGAAGTCGATCCCGGGATCGATGATCCCCGTTTAAGATGCAATCTCCCTAAAATGGAAAGAGGCGGTATGGATGGAGTATTCCTTGCCGTCTACGTGGGTCAGGGGCCGAGAACAACTGAAGGGTACAAGAGGTCTTATGATAATGCAATGGTTAAATTCGAGGCTATACACAGGCTTGCTGAGGAAATGTATCCTGATAGATGCGAACTTGCCTATACAGTTGATGATGTCTTAAGAATCTCAAAAACCGGAAAACGTGTGATCATGATCGGTATTGAGAACGGATACTGCATCGGAGAAGACCTTTCAAACGTCGAAAAATTCTACGGCCTCGGTACAAGGTACATCACACTAAGCCATAACGGACATAACCAGATATGCGATTCAACAAATCCCAGGTCAAACCTTGGAGATGAAAAGTCCGAACACGGAGGTATCAGCGATTTTGGGGAAAAGGTCGTTGCCGAGATGAACCGGCTTGGCATAATTGCTGACGTTTCCCATATATCACGAGAATCGTTCTTTGATCTCATTCGTATTTCAAAAGCGCCGGTCATGGCATCTCATTCAGGGTGCGGGGGTATAAATCCCGTGTCGAGAAACCTCGATGATGATCAGCTGCGGGCCCTGAAACAGAATGGCGGAGTTATCCAGATTGTTGCTCTTAATAGTTTCCTGAAACCTGCGGATCCGGAAAGGGACATCGAACTGGAACACCTCTATGAAAAATATCCCGATTTCAGGAGATACGGCAGAAGGCCTCCGCGTGACCTGCCCGAGGAAAGAATGGAAGAATACAACAAATTCAGGCAGAAGAGAATGGACATTATCACAAAATACAGTGCCAACATCAAGGACTATGTTGATCATATAGATCACGCTTCGAACCTTATAGGGATAGACCACGTCGGTATCGGTACCGATTTTGACGGCGGCGCCGGAATACCGGGATTCAACAACCATGCAGAAGCATTGAATGTAACTATAGAGCTTGTCCGCAGAGGCTACTCCGAAGAAGATATAATCAAGATCTGGGGAGGTAATCTCCTGAGAGTCTGGCGTGAGGTCGAAAAAGTTGCGAGAGAGATCCAGGGCACAAATTGACAATATCCCAAATCAGATAATAAAAAAGGCGGCCTCCCAGCCGCCTTTTTATTTTACCCTGGGCAAGTAAATTAATATAATATCTGTCAATTCGAGCGAAGCCGAGAAATCTCAGAAAGGAGCACCAGAATTTATACAAAGGTTGAATCAATTTCAATTGTAGACATACAGGCAATAAAATGTATGATATTCCGAAAAAATGTCACCGGGAAAAACTGAGTAGGGTTGAATAAAAATTTTATTGTTCAACGATTATGAAACTAAATTTAACGGCTTGCCTTAGTTAGTGGTAGTGATTATTTGTAAATTATTAACTGTTATACGGTTGCTAATATAATGAACCAATTTTAATTTTGCGATATTTGAATTGTATAAGATTATTACACGATATATAAATGATGACAATAAGCAGAACAAGTGTTTACTAAATTGCGTGTGATTATTAAGAAATATGTTGGATTTGGTAAGTAAATATTTTTTTGGTTTAAACGGGATATAGAGATAAAGGGGGCCAGTCTAGGAATGGGAAAACCCTATCATGTTTTTGCTATTGCCAATGAATTCATAAAATTGGCAGGAAAAAACAAACAATCCATTACCCATTTAAAACTACAAAAACTTGTATACTTCGCCCAAGG